>JBJONJ010000052.1:0-12153 GCA_046051905.1 Verrucomicrobiota bacterium | reverse complement strand
GGCGGGCTTAGAGCGCCGCTTTCAGCAGGCGGGCCAGATCGTGGCTGGCGGCCTGGCCGACTTCGACGACCTCGGCGTGGTGCAGCGTCTGCGGCTTGAGGCCGGCGGCCCAGTTCGTGAGCATGGAAATCCCTGCCACCTGCATGCCGAGCGCCCGTGCCTGAATGGCCTCCGGCACGGTGGACATGCCGACGGCCTCTGCGCCGAGTGTGCGGAGCATGCGGATCTCGGCCGGCGTCTCGTATTGAGGCCCGAGCAGGGCGGCATAAACGCCCTGGTGAAGCGTCAATCTGAGCGAGGAGGCTGCGGCGAGGAGCTTTTCGCGCAGCGAGAGGGTGTATACCTCGCTCATGTCGTGGAAATGCGGGCCGCCGAGCAGGGGCGTGGTGCCTTGGAGGTTCAGATGATCGGTGATGAGCATGAGGCCACCGACGTGAAAGGTATCGCGGATGGCTCCGGCGGCATTGGTGAGGATGACGCGCTTCACCCCGAGTTCGTGCATGAAGCGGATGCTGGCAGTGGCTTCGTGAGCGGTGAGGCCTTCGTAAAGATGGCGGCGGCCTTGAGCGAGCAAAACGGGCTTTCCAGCATGCTGCCCGAGCACGAAGCGCCCGGCGTGTCCGGGCACGGTGGAGGCGCTCAGGCCGGGCACGTCCGAATAGGAGACCTCCGCCTCGATGCCGAAGGCCTCGGCGACGCTGCCCAGGCCGGAGCCGAGCACGATAGCGGTTTCCGGGCGGGCATTTCGAAGGGTGGCGAGCATGAGAGACGAGGGATGAGAGATCAGCGCAAGGCCCGCTCGTAAGCGGCGAGAAGGCTGGCGGTGCTTTTTTGCCAGTTCAGCTCGGTGCGGAGGCGTTCGAAGCCGGCGCGGCCCATGTGCTGGCGACGTTCGGGATCATCGAGCAGGCTCGAAATGGCCTCGGCGAGCTTCACGGGGTCGTTTTCCATGACATAGGCCCCAGCCTCGCCGGCGCTGTGACGGCCCTCGACGGTGCCAAACATGACCACGGGCTTCGCGAAGGCCATGTACTCGAGGGCCTTGTTCATGGTGCAGTGGTCGTTGTAGGCGTTGATGGGATCGCAGGCGACGCCAAGGTCGATGGTCTGCAAGGCGGCGCAGAGGAAAGCATCGCTCACCCGCCCCGGCATGCTGACCTGCGCCGCGAGGCCCAGCTCGTCCCGCAGCCGCGTGAGTGCCTGAAACTCCGGCCCGCTGCCCATCAGGAGGAAATGCATATCGGTTCGTTTTTGCACCTGCACGAGGTGATGCGCCGCCCTGAGCAGGTAATCGACCCCATCGGCGCTGCCCATCACGCCGATGTAGCCGACGAGATGCGTTTTCCCCTGCTTGAGTGTGTCATCACGCGGTGCGGCGGTGTCGAGAGCGTTTGGCGCGGTGCGCACGACGAAAGCCTCGTCCGCATGCAGATGACCCCGACGCGTGACCGCGGCGAGCACGCTTTGATTGGTGGCGATGACGACATCCGCCAGCGCCAGCGTGGCCCGTTCCGCGAGGCGCACGACGCGGTGGAGCAAGCCGCGAGCACCGAATTTGGCTTCAAACATCTCGGGGCAGAGGTCATGCACATCGAAGATGACGCGAGTGCCGAAGAACAGCTTGAAGGGCAGCGCGACGAGGAAAAGCAGGTCCGGCGGATTGCAGAGGTGAATGATGTCGAAGCGGCCGTGGCGGCTCATCGCCTTCCAAGCATGCCAAAACTCGCCGGCAAGGGCGCTGGCATATTCGAAGAGGAACCCAAACGGCGTGCGGGCCTCGCCAGCGATCCAGTGACGGTAGATTTGAATGCCATCGAGCACTTCCTCCGCCTGCATGTGGCCCCGCATGCGAGGGCAGATGACCGTCACGTTGTGACCGGCATCCCGCAGCGCACAGGCCTCCTGCCAAACCCGCCGGTCAAAGGGGACCGGGAGGTTTTCCACGAGGATGAGGACTCTGCGACGGGCGGCGTGCATTCGAGTAGCCTACGGAATACACGGAAGACGCGGAAAAGGGAATAAATTCGCCTCACGGCTGCGCCGAGCGCTTTTCCTTCGGCAGCCACTCGATCTGGAGGGTCTTGCCATCGCTTTTGGCCTTTGAGCCACCTCCGAAGAGATCGCCGGTATCCTTCACGGTGACGAACATGAGGAAGCCAAAGAGGGCGAGAGCACAGGCCGTCTGCACATACTCGAGCAGGCGACCCGTCGGCGGCTTGCGGCGGATGGCTTCGAGCGCGGCCATGGTGATGTGCCCGCCATCCAGCACGGGGAAGGGCAGCATGTTCATGATGGCGAGGTTGATGTTGAAGACGACGCTGAACCACAGCACGAGGCGCCAGCCGTCCGGATGCTGGAAGAGCTTGTAGTAGAGGCGGCCGACTCCGACGGGGCCGCTCATGTGGGCGGGGCTGAGGTCCGACTTTGGCGAAAAGAGCTTGGAAACCAGCGCCCCCATGTGACGCATGGCATCGCTCACCTGCTCGACGGGCGAGGGGCCGGGCTTGATGGTGGTGCGCTTGCCCTCGGTGTCCCAGGCGATGCCGACCATCGGGAATTCCTTCTTGTCCCCGAACTCCTTCATGTTGTTCTTGTCCGGAATGCGTGGCGTGATGGCGAAGGTGATCATTTTGCCGTCGCGCTCGACATCGAGCTGCACCGTCTTGCCTGCCTTGTCCTCGATGTGATCGGCGAGATCACCCATGCTGCGCAGCGCCTTGCCATCCGCACGCACAACGAGATCGCTCGGCAGCAGGCCGGCCTCGGCGGCAGGGCTGTGCGGCATGACCTGGGCCACCATCGGTGTCATCTGGCCCATCAGGCCCACATCGCGCAGCTCCGGGCGCTTGAAGACAAAGTTCCACCACGAGGCCTTTTCTTCTTTTTCCTCCGCGGTGTCGGTGTTGTCCCAGGCCTTCGGATCGACATCCATCTTCACAAGACCGCTCTGCCCGGCCCGCTCGACCTCGAACGGGATCGTATCGCCCTCGCTGGCCACCATGCTCCAGCGCACGCTGTCCACGAGGCCCTCGAAACGCTTCACCGGATGGCCGTCCACGGTTTTGACGACATCCCCGGGAAGGATGCCCGCCTTTTGCGCCGGGCTGCCCTTGGCCACATGGCCGACGATGGTGGTCGAGTGCGCCTCGCTCTGCGGCTTGCCAAACTGCCACACCGCCACCGCGAAGGCACAGGCGAGCAAAAAGCTGAATAGGGGACCCGCGAAGGCGACGATGGCTTTGTCGAGCGGGGTGATGGCTGGGAGGTTTTCCTGGTCCACCTCGCCCTCGAGGCCGCCCATCGGGGCCATCTGCGGCAGCGCCACAAAGCCGCCGAAGGGGATGGTACCGAGGCCGTATTCGACGCCATTGATGGTCTTCTTCCAGAGCGGCTTGCCGAACCAGACGTAGAATTTGTCGATCTTCAGCCCGCGCCACCGCGCGGCGAGGAAGTGGCCCCATTCATGAACGACGATCATGAGATTGAAGACGAGGACGACGAGAAAGAGGGTGCCGATGAAGGAGAGCCAGGCCATGGGGAAGCGAAAAAAGGGCGGAAAGCTACCACCCCGGCATTCCGGGCGCAAACCGTCCCGCGATGTTTTGAGTGAAAAGGGCGGCTTCGGGGTAGAACTCGGGACGTATTTGGAATAAAGCCCCTTCCGTTCTCACATCTGATGCCCACTGCAGCCCAGACTCTCATCCGCCGCACCAGCCTGCTGCTTGTGGCCCTCGCCGCCAGCCTGCTATGCTCCTGCAAGACGGCAAAAAGCGTGGTGGCCTCAGTCAGTGTGAAGCCTTCGGACTTCCTCACCCATGGCCCGCAGTTGAAGGAAGACCGCGGCCGCAGCGCCTTCCTCGGCAACTGGTGGACGAGCAGCAAAAGGCTCCAGAAAGCCTCCGACGCTACCAAGAAGCTCTACATCTGCCCCGTGCGTATCGACGCGGTGCGCCCGATGAAGAACTACCTCGCCAAGGTCGAATTCAGTGATGAACGACGACAGAAGAAGCTCGCCGAACTGGCCACGTATGCGCAGAAGCGCTTCATCAAGGCCTTCAAAGACTCCAAAAGCCCTCGCTACACGATCATCGACGCTCCAGCCAAGGACGCGATGACCCTCGACCTGCATCTTCTCGAGTGGGAACCGAATGCCTTCAGTGGCTTCATCGCCCGTGAGACGATTGATTTGATCACCTTTCCCGCGGTCGGGGACTTGATCTGGAAGCCTGTACGTGCCGCCACGGCCATCGAAGGCCGTCTCATCGAACCCCGCAGCCAAAGGCCGGTTTTTGAGTTCGCCGACAAGGAGGAGGCCAAAACCATCATTGTGCTTCCGGTGCAGGAGACCTATCCCACCGGCCAAGCCCGCTACGCCATCCGCGAGTGGGCGCGGCAGTTTGAGCTCATGACGCGTAATGACCCGGAGAAGCAACCGAAAGACAGCTCACCGATTCAGATCTGGGGTTTCTAGAGCTTATCTTCATAACAACCACGCTCATTAGAAAACCGCTCACAGGATTCTCGCATTCCCCCGCGGCTTCCCGCTCGCCCGCAAGGCCGACTTCTGATGCCATGCAGATGTCATCCCCTGACGACCATGGAAACACTCTCCTTGCGCCTCGCCGCGGTCCTGATGGCTGGCGGCAGTTTTTTCCTGAGTTCCTCGCCCGTCCGTATGGCGCGGCAGTCCTGGGCAGCGGCAGCGCCCGCCGACAGGCCCCCCTCCGCTGCTCAACTCCGCCGTCACCAGGGCCGGTCGCCATGCCCAGGCCAACAGCTGGCTCTTCGCCAACACCCGCTTCGATCCCTGCTCGCTCGGATACCGTATCGCATCTCTTCTTACGCCAAGCCCACCTATCACACGCGGCACACCCGTCCCTACTACGCGAACTACGGCTGGGGGCGCCCCTATTACACCCCGCAGTGGTGGCAGCAGACGACACCCGCCCACAAGCCTGGGGCAGCTCGCGGGGGAGCTACAGCTAGCCGATGAGCCCCTCGGCGGCTGGAGTTATGTCTGCCGCCCAGCCTCCTGGCCGGGCAGCCAGAGCTTCTATGGCTGCCGTTGATTGTTTTTGCATCTGGCGGGCCGCCTTGGCCCGCCGAATTTTTTGTGTCGAAGAATTTCTGATTGCCCCCGCAAGGCATTTCGGTAGGAGGGCCGAGGTATGAACTACCATGTCGCCAAAAATGGAGCCCAGCTCGGGCAAATGTCCGAAGAAGAAATCGCCAGCCGCCTCGCCAGCGGCGAGCTTTCCAACAATGACCTCTGCTGGACGGATGGGATGGCCGACTGGCAGCCTCTCGGCTCGAAGTTCCAATCCCCCGTCTTCGCCCCGCCACCTTCTGCTGCCGCTAGCATCAATCCCTACGCGGCACCGGCTTCGAATGTGCTCGTCGATGGTGGCAAACCTAGGCTAGGAGAGCAGCCCGGCTTCTGGTTGAGATTCGTCGCTCATTTTATTGACCAAATCCTCATGAACATCGTGGGCATGGTTTTGGGGTTCGTCGTTGGAATTGCCTCGACATCCGTGCAGTCGCAACAGATGCAGCCTGTCGCCACGGTGCTCGCCATGGTGCTAGGCATGGTGGCCACCTGGCTTTACTACGCCTTCATGGAAAGCTCCTCGAATCAGGCAACTTTCGGCAAAATGGCGCTTGGTATTGTGGTGACGGATTTGAACGGCAACCGCATCTCCTTCGCCCGCGCCACCGGCCGCTACTTCGGGCAGATCGTTTCAGCCTTCACCCTTTGCATCGGCTTCATGATGTGCGCCTGGACGGAGCGCAAGCAGTGCCTGCACGACATGATGGCCGGCTGCCTCGTGTACAAGAAGAGTTGAGCCTTACCGCCTACTCCAGTACCTTCTTCGCCATCACCGGATCATCGGTGGTGATCCCATCGATGCCGAGCTTCGCCAGGCGGGCCACCTCGGCAGGCTTGTTGATCGTGTAAACGACGGCGGTGAGGCCTGCGGCATGGATTTGGGCCACCATGGCCTCGCTCCAAGCCCAATCGGCGCCGAGGTCGAGGCCGTCGAGACCATCGGCTTTAGCTTTTGTGATCACATCAGCCAGCTCAACGGGCTGTTTGGTCTTCTTGTCCTTGCTGCCGGAGAGTTGGAGCACGGGAATCCATGGCAGCGACTTCTTCGCGGCGATGCAGGCCTCCCGCTGAAAACTGATGATGGCGAGCTGCTTCGCACGCGATTTGAGTGGCTCCAGCGCCTTCACAAGTGCCGGAACGATCTCCGCGCCGGTTTTGATCTCGATGACAAAGCGTCCGCGATCCGCCGGCATCGTGGCGAGAGCTTGAGCGAGCGTCGGAAGGCCCGGAAGCTCTGCTAGCTCCGTTTGGGCGATCACCCTGTTCTCGCCGGGTAAGGTGCGTTTCGTATCTTTGTCGTGAATGACGACCACCTCGCCATCTGCTGTGAGATGGATGTCGAGCTCGCAGGCATCCGTGCCGCTCTTCCAAGCCAGTTCGAAGGCCTCAATCGTGTTTTCCGGTGCCTTCGCCGAAAAGCCGCGATGAGCGATGATTTCGATCGCAGCGGCGTTCATGGCGAGAAAGAGGAAGAGAAGGGGTTTCATGTCAGAAATGGAGATAGCCGCCAAAGAACGCAGAGATCGCAAAACTCTGATTCTGTTCTTTTGCGCTCTTTGCGTTCTTTGGCGGCCATTCCCATCACACCAGCTCCGGCCGCGTGAAGGCCGCGACGACGGGATACCCTTTGCTCTCGATGTTCTCGCGACCGCCTTCCTGGCGATCGACGAGGATGAGGGCGAAGGCGACCTTGCCGCCTTCTTCTTCGATGGCCTGGATGGCCTTCAAAGTCGAGTCGCCGGTGGTGATGACGTCATCGACGACGACAACGGGCTGGTCCGGCGTGAAATTGCCTTCGATGCGCTTGCCGCGGCCGTGGCCTTTGGCCTCCTTGCGCACGACAAAGGCCTGCACGGGCTTCGCATCGCCCGCCATGCTGGAGCTCATCGCCACGGCAAGCGTGATCGGGTCCGCGCCCATCGTGAGACCACCGAGCGAGCCGATGCTGAGGCCGCGTTTCGCTTCTTCCTGGCGCAGCAAATCATGCAGCACGCGACCGACGAGCACTGCACCGCGTGAATCGAGCGTGGTAACGCGGCAATCGACATACAAATCACTCTCCTTGCCGGAGGCGAGGGTGAATTTGCCCGTCTTCACGGACTTGGCTTTGAGGATCGTGCGGAGTTCTTCTCGGTCAGTTTGTAGGGACATCTTCGGTGGTGGGTTCGGGGTTGGGGGAGGGTTCGGTGGGATCAGTTTGATCGGACGGATCGGGTAATTCAGCAGGCACGACGCCATCGACGGTCAGCGTGACGCCGACGGCCTTCGCGGCTTCCACCGCAGGGCCGCCGAAGGCCAGGATGGTGGCTACTTCCTCCTGGATTTGAGCCACTTCATCGAGTCGCAACTCGGGATCGCGGACGATGAAGATCTCGCCGGTCTTCTTGTTCTCGTAAAAGAGCATCTTGTTCCCATCGATCTCTTTTTCGGCGGTCTGAACGAGCTGGCGTTTCCTCTCGAGCATGAGCGCGAGGATGAAGCTGTCGTTTTCGTTCATGGGATCGCCTTCCTCGATGAAGCGCTGGAGCAGGTCCTGGGCGCTGGCTTTGGGGGCGATCTCCGGCTTCGCCTCGGGCTCGACCTTCTGGTAAAGCGTGCGCCAGGCGGCGATGGGCTTGCGGGCCTCCTTTTCGGCCGGCCAGGCCTCGGCGCAGATGTCGCGGCGGGCGTACTCGTTGAGGTCCGGATCAAAGTAGATGGCGGTGTGGAAGACCTCGCCATCCTCGAAAGGTCGCTCGGTGACGGCGCAGGCATGGGCTCGGCTGCGGATGTGCCAGTTCTGTTGCATCGGAGGGCTTGGTTATGAAGTCACCACAGGGGGTTTCAAGTCGAAGTTGCCCCCGTCGCGATTGCGCGGGCGGGCGATCTGCGTGCTTTTGCGCTTCTTGGGCAGCAGGCGCAGCTTCGGAAGGTCGCGGTTGTTCGAGCGGAAGTAGAACAGCACGAGGCCGAGGCTGCCAAAGATTACATGCGGCATCCACACCGTGAACCAGCCGGGCAGGTGGCCGCCTTTGCCGAGATTGAGGAAGAGGTTGTTCACGAACATGAACACGAAGAACACGAAAATGCTGCCCGCGATGCCGCCCACCGCGCCGCGTCGCGAGTAAGCCACGCCGAGCGGCACGACAAAGAGCACGACGGCCAGCGCCTGCCACGGCAGGGCAAAGCGATGCCACAAATGCGTGCGGAAGGGCGCGAGCTTGTCGTCCGCAGCCTTGGGATGCGATTTGAGGTAAGAAAGGATTTCCGGCACACCCATGAAATCGGCCTTCAGGGCATAGCTGACGAGGCTCCACGGCGTCTCCTCGATCTGCGGGGCATCGAGCGCCAGCTGACCTTTATGGTCCTGCGAAAAGGGCGGCGTGGCGACGGGGTCGCCGTCTTTGTATAGCACCTCGTTGCCATCGTAGAAGCGCCAGCCTCCGCGCGGCGTCCAGGTGGCCGAGCCGGCAAGAACGGTGCGCGAGGGACGGCCGTCCGCGGCTTCCTCACGCATCTGCACGCCGTGCATGCGCTGGTTCCCACCGCGCAGCGAGAAGGGAAAGGTGCCCACATACCACGTGCGGCGGGTCTGCTCGTTTCGGAACATGATCGAGTCCGCCATGATCGAGTCCGGCGCGTTCTCGGTGAGGGCACGGACCACGGCTTTGCGATTTCGCTCCGCCCGCGGTGCCCAGTAGTAATTCGCCACCATGCTCAAAAACGCCGTGTAGATCGTGGTGAGAAAGATGGGGCGCAGCACGCGGGCGAGGCTTTGCCCCGTGCCGAGCAGGGAGATGAGCTCATTGGCCCGGCTCATCTTCGTGAGCGAGTAGAGCGTGGCCAACAGCAGCGCCACGGGAATGATCGTGACGTAGATGTAGGGCAGCAGACCGGCGTAGAAGCCGAGGATGTCCACGAGCTTCGATTTCGCCTCCTGGAAGTCTTTGAGGTTGTCCAGCAGGTCCGCGATGACCCAGAGCGAGGTGAAGGAGATGAAGCAAAAAACCAGCGGCTGCAGGAAGGAGCGCAGCGTGTAGCGCTCGAGGATGCCGCATTTCAAATAATACCAAAGCGCCACGGGCACCGACAGCAGCGCCACGGCCAGCAGCACCTGCTTGAAGTAAAACGCAGCCGGCACCGGCGGCTCGCCCATCTCCGTCATCTGCGCATGCGCGATGTACTCCACCAGCTCGCTGGCAATCGCCCATGCGGCGATGGACACCGCGGCCAAGGTGAGCGGCAACTGTAGGCGCTCCGGCTGCTTGCAACGGCGCCAGACCACCAGCAGCAGCACGACGGAGCCGATGGAGATCCAGAGATTCAAATATGGCAGGATGCGGGCCAGACGCTCAATGCCATAAGGCACCGGCTGGCCGGAGCGGGCGGCCATCTCGATGGCCTGATCAACCTCTTCATCGGGATGGGTGCGATGCCAGTCCTGCGAGATCGCCACCATCAGCAGGCCCAGAGCTAGCATGAAGGATCCTCTTCCTACATAAGGAAGGTGAGTCAACCGCTGCCACGCGGCTCGTGCGCTTTGAAGCCATTTCATGCCGTGAAACCGCCACTTCGGCCATGCGCCGGGACGCGTCAAGGCTCGCCGCCCCGGTTGACGGCCCCCGCCGCACGCGGCAGAGGCTCCGGCATGCCCGCCCACCCGCTCATCCAGGCCGCTGAAACCCTCCGCGAGGCCCTGCACCCGCTGACTTTCGCCGCGCCGGTCGATCTTGTCTATCAACCGCTCGATTACGCCTGGGCACCGCACACCGCCTACCTCTCCCGCTTTGGCAGCGGCCGCAAAAAAGTCGTCTTCGTCGGCATGAACCCCGGTCCGTTTGGCATGACGCAGACCGGCGTGCCCTTTGGCGAGATCGCCTCCGTGCGTGACTGGATGAAAATCAACGAACCGGTGGGCAAACCACCTCGCGAGCATCCCAAACGCCCCGTGCTCGGTTTTGACTGCCCGCAGTCCGAAGTCAGCGGAAGACGCCTTTGGGGCCATTTCGCAGCCAAATTCGGCGCTCCCGAAAACTTCTTCCGCGATCACTTCGTGGCCAATTACTGCCCGCTGGTCTTCATCGAGGCCGGTGGCAAAAATTTCACCCCCGACAAACTCCCCGCTGCCGAGGCCGCCGCTCTCAACGAACCCTGCGATGCGCATTTGCAGGCCGTCATCACCGCTTTGCAACCTGAGTGGGTCATCGGCGTCGGTGCGTATGCCGAGGCCTGCGCCGTACGTGCGGTCGAAAACCTGCGCGGCACCTTCAAAACAGGCCGCATCCTCCATCCTAGTCCCGCGAGCCCCGCCGCGAACCGCGACTGGGCCGGTGCCGCCACCAAGCAGCTCGAAAAGCTCGGCGTGTGGTGAGGAAGCATTGATTCTTGCATCGTCACCGGTTCACGCCATGAGCACAGGCATGACCGATGCCGACTTCAAACCTGCCACGGCTGCCGAAGTGCGGCAGTTCCGCGATCAACTGGACGCGCAGGGAAAGAAGCTCGTCTTCACCAATGGCTGCTTTGACCTGCTGCACGCCGGTCATGTGCGCTATCTGAATGAAGCCCGCGCTTTGGGCGATGCGATGGTCGTGGCGTTGAACTCCGACGCGAGCGTTCGCGCCCTGAAAGGCCCCGACCGGCCGCTGAACAATGAAAACGACCGTGCGGAGGTTTTGTGCGGTCTTCGAGCCGTCGATGTGGTGGTTGTTTTTGGCGATGAACGGGCCACCAGCCTCATCGAGGCCATCCGCCCGCATGTGTATGCGAAGGGCGGCGATTACACTGTCGAGTCGCTGAACGCCGAGGAGCGGGCCGCGCTGCAATCGGTCGGCGCTGAGATCCGCATCCTGCCGCTGGTGCCGGGTCGATCCACCACGGCCACGATTCAAAAAATGCATGCGCCGCAAAGCGGCAAGCTGCGCATCGCCGTGCTCGGCAGCGGCGTGGGCTCGAACTTCAAAGCCATCGTCGAGGCCATCGCGGCCGGAAAACTCGACGCCGAGGTCGTGGCAGCCATTTCGGATCAAAAAGCCTCCGGCTTCCTCGCCATCGCGAAGCAGGCGGGACTGCCCGCGCACTTCGTCGATCCCGGCACGAACCCCAAAAAGCTCGGCGAGGCCGCGCAAAAGGAAATCTTCGAGCATCTCGAACGTGCGCGGACCGATGTCGTCGTGCTCGCTGGCTTCATGCGCATCCTGAAGGAGCCCGTGATCAGCCGTTACTCCGGCCGCATCGTCAATGTGCATCCTTCCCTGCTGCCGAAGCACAAGGGCGCTCACGCCGTGCAGGATGCTCTCGATGCCGGCGATGCGGAAGCGGGATGCTCCGTCCACCTCGTTACCGCGGAGATCGATGCCGGTGACATCCTTGAGCAAGGCCGCGTCCCCGTCCTCCCCGGCGACACCGCCGCGGCGCTGCACGATCGCATCAAGCAAGTCGAGCACGTCCTCCTCCCCAAAGTGCTCCACGAATGGCGTCAACGCGGCCTGGCCGTGCGGTGAGCTTTACAGCACGTTCACCACTTTCGCCGACACGCCGGGACGAATGGGCACGCTGTCGCCTGCTCGTTTGCCGACGAGTTTTTGGCCCAACGGCGAACTCGGCGTGATGAGGACCACTTCGCGGCCTTCGTAAACGATTTCCGTTCCTCCCTCGGAAGGACCGATGAAGTAGTGATCGCGGCCGTCAGGCCCTTCCAAGATCACCAAACAGCCCAAAAGAGCGGGCGAGCCTTCATCGACCTCAACACCTGAAAGCGCGGCGAAGGCCTGCACGGCCTCTTGAAGCTCCGCGACCCGTTTGGCCTGCCCGCGGGCGATGTAGGAGGCCTCGAGCGTGCGGGTGTCGTATTTGTTCTCCGCCTTGCTGTCCGGGTCTGTCGCCGCGGCAAAGGCACCCTGCGCGGCACGCGTGAGCGTGTCGAGATCGGCCTGCAGCACAGCGCGGAGTTGGTCGAGGACGGCTTGTTTGGTCACAAAAGGGGCGCTTCCGGTGGGACGGAACGCGGGACGCTTCAAGATCAAATAGATCGGAAGAGCGTCGTGTAGGGAAAGAGTGTAGAAGCG
>JBJONJ010000051.1:0-3464 GCA_046051905.1 Verrucomicrobiota bacterium | reverse complement strand
CCAGCAGGGAGCACGGATAAGATTCGTTCCCAATACATGGACGCCTGCGCAGAGTATCTATCCACCTCTCCAGGCATGTTGTCCTTCTGGGTCGGTGAACGTGCGCAGGACATGCAGCGCGATGTGAATGATCAGGCCTTCGACATCGCGATGAACCAGGTCTTCCGCGATAAGAGCTGGTTCGATGTTTACAACGGCAACGATCCGCGCCACGAGAAGTTCGTCGATGTGGTCAACGACCTCGCATGCGGCACCACAAGGCGCGTGTGCGATGCGTCCGCGGATTGGCTGTCCTACACGGCAAACAGCGGCATCTCAGCCAATCAGGCAGACTCGGAGCCAGGTGGTGCACCGCGCATGATGCACAGCATCTACTTTCAGCTGATCGATCGTACGCCAGCCAATCAGGCCGCGCTCATGGACATCTGCATGGAGCATCTCTCCAACCATCCAGGCATCAGCGCCTTCTCGCTCGGAACTTTGATCGATCTGAAGCGCGAAGTCTCCGTGAACAATTACGATGTCGCCATGAGCATCCTTTGGAAGTCGAAGCACTGGTATGACACCTACCTCGCCAGTCCGGAGCATGAGGAGTTCTTCCCGCCCGCGAAGCCACTGCTGAAATCCACCTTCGTTTTCGATTCCTACCTTCGCCCGGATGCGCCCGCGCCAGTTCCCGCCGTGGCACCGCAAGCCTGATCCAAAGCCTTTCACCCACCTCATCACCATGATCCCGCAATCCGCCATCTCCGACCTCGCCCGCAAAATCTGCGGACGCATTCTTCAAGCCGGCGACGCCGCCTATGACGCCGTCGTCAAAATCGACAACGGCCGCGTGCAGCGCCGCCCGCGCATCATCATTCAGCCACAAAACTACAGCGATGTGGCCGAGACCCTGAAATTTGCCATCGCGCATCAAGCCGTCTTCACCGTGAAAGGCGGCGGTCACAGCGCCGCTGGCTACTGCCTGAACGACAACGGCATCGTGCTGGACATGCGTCCGCTGAACAAGATCAGCTACGACTCGAAGAAGCAGACCCTGACCGCGCAGATGGGCGTCATCTGGTATGATGTGTACAAATACATGGTGGACACCGGCACGGGCTTGTTCCCCGTCGGCGGTGGCTGTCCCACGGTCGCGCCGCCCGGATTCATGCAAGGTGGCGGCTACAGCTTTGTCTCCCGCTCCTACGGCATGAGCATCGACAACCTCGAAGGTATGAAAGTGGTCACCCCGGACGGCAAACTCCGTCATGTGGGCCATCACAGCAAAACTGCGGAGGACAAGGACCTCTTCTGGGCGCTCCGTGGCGGTGGTGGCGGCAATTTTGGCATCGTGTTGGAGATGGAGATGCGCATGCAGCCTCCACGCACGGAAAAGATGCTCGTGGGCCAGATCCGCTACCCGCTGGAGCGCGCTGGCGAGGTCCTTTCCTACTACAATGAGTGGGTGGAAAAAATTCCGGACGAAATGTCCTGCTACGGCTTCTGCGGCCACCAGCCGGATGCCATCAACAAATCGGCCAACGTCAAAGTGCTCGGCCTCACACCCGTCTTCAATGGCGACTGGGCCAAGGGGATGGAGTTGATCAAAGGACTGACGAAGTTCGCACCCATCTATGCGGATCTGCGGAACATGACGCTGCCGGAGTGGGAGTTTTACAACGGAACCACTACGCTCGTGGCCAATCGCAGCGCCTACATCCGCTCCTCCATGGTGCCCGCGGGTGGCATGGGGCTGAAAACGGCGAAAGTCTTCATGGATTACATGAACGCCTGCCCATCTCCTTACACCTTCGCCGTGTGGACTCTCGGTGGTGGTGCCATCTCGAAGCACAAGAGCGACGAGACCGCCTTTTATCATCGTGAGGCCAAGTTCATCCCCGAGGTGAAGTCCATCTGGGATGCCGACAGTCCGGGTGATGCCCGCGCAAATGTGGAATGGGCCTACGACTTCTTTGAGGACCTCAACAAAGCCTCCGGAGCCACCGGAGCCTACGTCAACTACATCGACCCGCTGCAGACAGACTGGGCGCGCATGTACTACGGCTCGAACTACAAGCGGCTGCTGAAGATCAAGAAGCAGATCGATCCGAAAAACGTCTTCTCCTTCCTCCAAAGCATCGGATCGCCCTTCGAACCGGACGGTCGTCGTCCTCTCGATCTCAACCCACTCAACCGCACCGTTTAATCCCATGAGCAAGATCATCCAAAAAAAGGGCAGGGTGGGCAAAGCCGTCTTCACCACCACTTTGGACCCCGCCACGGGCGCGGCGTCTGTACATGTGCAGCGTGCCTATCCCGCCGGGAAAGGCAGGACGGCGGATCTCGTCTGGCAGATCGTTTCAGACTTCGGTGGCGTGAAAACGCTCTTTCCGACGCTGCTCAGTGTTTACAACACCTACGCGGACAACACTGCCAGCCAGCTCAACATGATCCGCGTCATGTCCTACGCGCCGCCAGACGCGCAAAAGCCGCTCTCCAGCACCAATCCGCTCGCGGGCGGCATCGAGCAGCTCGTGGCATTCGATGCGGTGAAGCGCTCCCTCACCTACACCTCGCTCAGCGGGCTGCCATTGAAGAACTACCGCTCCGTGATGCAGGTCAGCGGCAAAAACGCCTGCACGCTGGACTGGACATCGACCTTTGAAGTCGATCCGAAGGACAGCGGGCAAGTCGGCTTCATCAGCGTGCTCGTGAGCATTCTGGCCGGCGGAGCCAATCAAATCGCCACGGCCCTCGGCAGCTGAAAAAACACGTTTTGAGGCCCAGCAGGCCGGTAAACAGCCCTCCAGAGCCTTTTGGAGAAGGGAGGGCTGTCCGCAAATTTCCCGAAGTCACCCTCCATCGCATCTTATGAGCACACCCGCATCCAAGCCGCGCGAAATGACCGCGCACAACAATCTGCACTCGCTCCTCTTTCAGACGACGAGCGCGGAATACATCGCCCTCTGCGTCCAGACCTACCAGCTCGCGCGCCACGCCGTGCGTGAGCGCCTGGCGGAGGGCACTTACCGGAAACCGGCCATCATCTTCGACCTTGATGAAACGGTGCTGGATAATTCCCCGTTCCAAAAATGGCTCGTCCAGTCCGGCTCCAACTTCGATGAAAAAACGAACTGGAGGGAATGGAGCAACGCAGGGCAAGCAGGCGCGGTTCCCGGCGCGATCGAGTTCATCCGCTTCATCACCGGATTGAAGGACTCGCCCATCGTGCCGATTTTCATCACCAGCCGCGAAAACGTGACGCGAAAAGGCACGGCGCAGAATCTAAACAATCTCGGCATCCTGGATGACTGCGAGCTCAGCCGTGAGGTGGCCTACGAGAGCCTTGACGCGGCTGGAAAAATCGCCCACTCGCGCAACACGCGGCTCTTCATGAAGGAAATGCCGAAGTTCGACAAATACGACCTCAACAACAAGTTCGACCAGCGGGTGTTTTGTGAGCGTGTGCTTGGTTATGA
>JBJONJ010000050.1:0-4236 GCA_046051905.1 Verrucomicrobiota bacterium | reverse complement strand
TCAAACGCGAAGTCGATGCCATTCAGATCCCCAGCGGCGACAGCATCAAGCTGCCACTGGGCATGAAGGTCATCATCACGCAGTCCCTCGGTGGCACCTACACGGTCGCCACGGACTTTGGTCTCGCCCGCATCCAGGCCAAGGACGCCGATGCGCTCGGCATCGACCCGGAAGGAGACAAAAAAGCCGAGGCCAGCACCTCCTCGAACGTCCCCACGGATGTCAGCGACCTCGAAGGCCAGGTCTGGAACCAGCTCAAAAATGTCTATGACCCGGAAATCCCGGTGAACATCGTCGATCTGGGCCTCGTGTATGACTGCAAGGTCGAAGCCGACGCTGAAGGCAAAAACAAAGCCGTCGTGAAAATGACCCTCACCGCCCCCGGTTGCGGCATGGGCCCCACCATCGCCGCCGATGCCCAGAGCCGCATCATGACCATCGAGGAGATGGACGACGCCGCCGTCGAGCTCTGCTGGGACCCGCCTTGGAACAAGGACATGATCAGCATCGAGGGCAAAATGAAGCTCGGCATGATCTGAGCCCTCTCACACCTCACTTCTGACCTCTCACGACTTTTCTCCCAACCATGCAAAGCCTCTGGAACGACACTGAAGCCGCCACTTTCGGAACCGACGCCCTCGGACAGCGCGTCTATACCAGCCGCCTGCTCGGCCGGAACCCGGAACTCGTTCTTCATGGCGGTGGCAACACCTCCGTCAAAGTCACTGAGAAGGACTACTTCGGCGATTCGGTGGACATTTGCTATGTGAAGGGCAGCGGCTGGGACCTCGCCACCATCGAGCGTGCTGGCTTCGCACCCGTGCGCATGGAGGCGCTGCTCAAGATGGCCAAACTGCCCACCATGACCGATGAGGACATGGTCCTGCAGCAACGCGCCGCAATGACCAACCCCAACGCGCCCGCCGCGAGCATCGAGGCCATCCTGCACGCCATCCTGCCCTTCAAATTCGTCGATCACAGCCACGCGAACGCCATCTCCGCCCTCACCTGCGCCAAAGACGGCGAAGCCCGCACAAAAGAGCTTTTCGGCTCCAAAGTGCTCGTGCTGCCCTACGTGATGCCCGGCTTCGTTTTGGCCAAACAGGTCTTCGACGTGCTCCAGAAGACCGATCTGCGAAAAGAAGGCATCGAAGGCATCGTCCTCCTCAAACACGGCCTCTTCACCTTCGCCGACGACGCCAAGGCCAGCTACGAAAAGCACATCGAGCTCGTCACCAAGGCTGAAAACCACCTCGCCAAGAAAAGTGATGCGGGCACTCCTGCCCGCAGTGAGGTCAAAACCGACCTCCTCGCCCTCGCCAAACTCCGCCAGCTCGTCTCCAAGACCCGCGGCTTCCCGCAAATCGCCCGCCTCAGCACCAGCGAGGCCGCTTTGAGCTACTCTGCGCTGCCCAACATCGCCGATTGCGGCGCACGCGGGCCCTTGACCCCCGATCACAGCATCCGCACGAAGCGCATCCCCGTCGTGCTCGGTGACGATCACGCCGCCAGCGTGCAGAAGTTCGCCGATGATTACGCCGCCTACTTCACGAAGCACGCCAGCGGCCAGACCATGCTCGATGCGGCCCCGCGCTTCGCCGTGTGGCCCGGCAATGGCATCGTGAGCTTTGGCGATACCTTGAAGGACGCCAAAATCGTCGCCGACATCGCCGAAAGCACGGCCGCTACCGTCGCGCTCGGCGAGCGCACCGGCGGATGGGCACCGCTCAGCGAAAAAGACATCTTCGACATCGAATACTGGGACCTCGAGCAGGCCAAACTCCGCAAAGGCCCCGCCCGCAAGGTGCATCAGGGCAAGGTCGCCCTCGTCACCGGTTGCGCCGCCGGCATCGGCTTCGCCATCGCCGAATCGCTCGCCGAGCAGGGCGCGCAGGTCGTCGGTCTCGATATCGACAAGGAAATCCCCGAAATCATGACGAAGATCGGTGCCATCGGCATCGTCGTGAACCTCACCGAGGACCAGCCCGTGCAGGACGCCGTCGACTTCACCGTCCGCGAGTTCGGCGGCATCGACATCGTCGTCAGCAACGCCGGCATCTTCCCGAAAAACGACGCCCTCGACGTCATGGCGCAGACCGATTGGGACCGCACCCTCATGATCAACCTCACCAGCCATCAAAAGCTGATGAACAAGGTCATCCCGTATGTGAAGCACAGCGTCGATGGCAGCATCATCTTCGTCGGCAGCCGCAACTTCAAAGCCCCCGGCCCCGGTGCGAGTGCCTACTCCTGCTCCAAGGCCGCCCTCACGCAGCTCTGCCGCGTCGCCGCCCTCGAGCTCGCCCCGTGGAAGATCCGCGTCAACATTGTGCACCCCGACGCCGTCTTCGACACCAAGCTGTGGACCCCCGAAGCCCTCGCCAAGAGCGCCGCCCGCTACAACATGACCGTCGAGGAATACAAGACCAAGAACCTCATGAAGGTCGAGATCCGCTCCAAAGACATCGGCAACATGGTCGCCGCGATGGCGAGTCCCTTGTTCGCGAAAGTCACCGGCGCGCAGATCCCCGTGGATGGTGGGAATGACCGGGTGATTTGAAGGATTGTAAAAACTCCTGACTCAAACCCATGAAATCCGAGACACCTATACGCTGGTGGCAGATGTTGATTGGTTTTGCAGTGATGATTGTATTGATTCTGCTATGGGGGATCGGATTCGATTGGCTGGCCAGAGAACTCCAGGGTGGACTTATTGAAAGTGTCTTAAACTGGCTAAGCAACGCAGCATTTTGGTGCGTAATCCTTGCGGTAATACTCGCATTCATCATCCGTGGCGTCGTTTCAGAAAAGAGTTTCCGCCCCCACGCAGTACAATCAAGGAGACGCAGTCTGATAGAGTTTCCGGAGGCTTTTCACGCCTTCCGTTATCAAGTCCGCGACTCGCAGGACAACTTGCTGGGTGAGCTTAGCCTCGCGGAGGTTCAACGACGTCTCGATAACGGGACACTCACCGACAATGCCATGGTGTATCACCCAGATAAGCAGGAGTGGCTTAGCTTGGACGTTCTGCGCGTTTACATCCACCATCAACAACAAGATTTTCGCCTCCATCATCAAACCTTCGCAGTCAATGAGGATGGGGTGTTACGCGGAGAATTCACACTCGATGAAATCTGCCTGGCTCTGAACCGAGGAAATTTGTCTCGGAACATTCTCATTCAAGACGATCAGGATGGCTGGCTCACAATCGAACAAATGGGTATCGACTTTAAACCTAGTGCCAGCCAACCAGCTCCGCCTTGGGCAGGATGAGAAGAAGTGGGGTTTCATCACTCATTGCGCAGTCACAGTTTCAGAACATTTAGGTGCTTATAACTCAGTGACTTGAAATCACTGCACGTGACGTGTGAGCTCCTTCCAGACGCTTCGCGCATCACGCCACACCCACCCGCTGCGGCCCCGCCACTTCTCGAAACGCCTCGGAGCAGCGATGCCAGTCCACGAGATCAATGGTGTAGGGCACACGGAGTTGCTCCAGCGCCTCGCGGAGCGGGTTGATGACCTTTCCAGGCAGCGGCTCATCGGCGTCGATGACGAAATCAAAGTCCGAAGTCGGCCATGCCTCGCCAGTGGCACGGGAACCGACGAGGTAGAGCGAAAACGGCCTCTCCGCAGCCAAGCGACGACTCGTCTCCTCGTGCACGAGGCCGCACACGCGTTGCTCTTCGGCTGGAAGGTCGGTGAGGGTCATACGGCGTCGTTTTGCAGGCCGGTGAGCACCTGCTGGATGAAGTTCAGGTAACCGGGGAGCTTCGCATACACCCGGTGGGCAGCTTCGAGGTCGTAGGTGTGGATCAGGAGATTGCGATCACTGATCATATCCTCCGCCATGTCCCAATCCGTGATGAATCCCGCGCGATAGCCGTGTTTCAGCGCTTCACGGGGCGATTGGACCAGTTTGCCCTGCCAGGTCGCATGGGATTGGAGCGTTTTGCACATCACCTCGTAGGCCAGCTCGAAACGCAGGACAGCACTGTCCATCACCACCTGGGACGGCTCCATGCCCAGCACCTCGCGCAACTGCGCGGTGATCTGGCCTAGTTGGGCGAGCAGAGTTTGGAGCTTTTTTGCCATGAGTTCCCATTAAACGGTCTCCGCATGACGGCTGCAACTGCAAAGCCGATACCCTCACCGCCCATCCGCTTTCCCCGGCACCCGCGGATCGTGGGCCGGATAGAAGAGCTTCTTCTCCGTGTCATACCAAATGGCCTGACA
>JBJONJ010000049.1:0-3924 GCA_046051905.1 Verrucomicrobiota bacterium | reverse complement strand
GGGCTACGGCGGGTTCACGGGCATCAGCGGGGTGGCGGCGGAGCGTAGCGTGGTGCGGACGTATCTGTGGGGGCAGGACCTCAGCGGCACGATGACGGGGGCGGGCGGCGTGGGCGGCCTGATCAGCCTCACCCACCAGGGCATCACCTATCACACTTGCAGTGATGCGAACGGGAACATCACCGGCCTGCTCGCCGCGAACGGCCTGGACGCCGGGCAGCTCATCGCCCGCTTCGACTACGACCCCTTCGGCAACCGGATCACCAACACCGGTCCCGACGTGGAAATCTGCCCCATGGGATTCAGCAGCAAGTACACCGACACCGAAACCGGCCTCGTGGACTACGGCCTGCGGATTTACTCACCCGCGCTGGCGAGATTCCTCTCCAGTGACCCCATCGGCGAAAGAGGGGGAATTAACCTCTACGGGTTCGTGGGCAATGATCCGGTGAATCGCTGGGACTACTTGGGGCTGAGAACTGGTGGCTGCCCGCTTCCCATAGTTCGGCCTGCATATGTGCCGCCTTCACCAAACATGCCCCCTTATCGTGGACCTGGATACAATCCGAATGCTCCAGATCATCCAGGCTACCCTACGGGCCCATCAGGGCCATCAACAAATCCAAACCGACCACTTCCTCAAGGCACTCCATCAGACGCCTATCCGCCAGGAATGAATGGCCAAGGAGGACCATCCGAGGAGGAGCAACAACGCCAGCGAGATAACGAAGCGGAAAAACAAAGACAGAGGGAACTTGCCCGCCTACCTGCCCCTGATCACTGCAAAAATGGTAAATGCGTCGAGTTTGCGGAAAGTGAACTCAGAAAAAAAGGCTGCGGCTGCTGCACTCTGATTAGTTACCGTTCAAGGATGGATGTGTCACGCAACCCGTGGGGCAATATATGGTCAGACACAGGCGTTTTTGGGCCTGCAAGTATTTCCTCAAATGGCTTCCATGTTGGAATAGTCTGCGGAGAAAAAGGCCCTCCCAAAAATCTATCCGATGTGCTTTATGGCAAGACAACCGTTTACGACAACAACATGCCATATGGGACAACAGGTTCATTCTGGGTTGATGGGGCATATCTCGTTCCCGACCCACGGACGTTTCCAGGTTCTGTTACATTCCTTCAGGCTCACTACTCTAGAATTGGGACAATAACAATTGGCGCAGTCTCTCCATGAGCGATCCATCTGCTGAAAACAAAGCACACATTTTTTTAACTCTGCTAACTCAGAGGCCAGGCATGGTGCTTGGAGACAATCGCCACCTGCTTCACCGATTCCAAGCCTTCGTAGCCGGACTTAAATGGGCAAACGGCTTCAAGGAAACCAACCAAGAAAAACTTTATTCTTTTCTGACCTCAATAGAAATCAGACTCTCTCAATCGCTCATCGGTTCAGATAGTGGCGTTGGCTGGTTCGATGAATTATTGAAACGTACAGATAGCGATGAACAAAAAGCTTTTGAACTATTACTAGATCAACTAGCCACTCTCGCAGGTGAGGACAAGATCGTGGATAAGCCTACTGAGTGAGCATTGTTGCAAGCTCATCCTTACAACCTCTCTCCATCCCTGGTAGCTTGAGCTTAACAGTCATCGGGGAAACGGGGTCAGGGTGCAAAAACTTGACAGATACATGCTCTTTGATGCCTGAGCATGCTGGCGACTGGAAGCATCGCTGATCGGGGTCGCTTGCAACGGCAGTCATTCTACCTGCACCTGCCAAGCACTGGGCCGCAAAACCGCCTCACTTCTTCGTCGGATTGTCCATCGTCATGTAGGTGCGGCCCTTGCGGGAGCCGTCGAAGGGATTGAAGCTCTCGATCTTCATCTCCTTCAGCGTGGTGGCACCATCCACCTCCTGCACCTTGGTGACCTGGAAGCGTTTGATCAGTTTGCTGTTCCAGTCATAGGCTTCCATTTTCGCCGCTCCGCCGCTGCCTTGATGCACCCAGATGTCCACCGTCCAGTAGGGGCCCTGGCGTTTGAGGTTCGGATTCGTGACGCGGACCTTCCAGCACTTCTGACCGGTGACGCGTTCCTCGCCGAGATGCTGTGGACGCGGCCAATAAAGGAAGCCGAGCGAGAGGTCGAGGTAGTTCAGCTCCATGCCGCGCACCTTGTTGTCCATCTGCGAGGCGGGCACCTCGCTGGAGCCGCCGGGCCGCACCTGATACAACGTGGCGGGCGTGGTGTTGAGATCGAGGTGGACGATCTCCGGTGGCGGATTTTTGAAACGGAAGCGCATGACTTGCTTCTCCATGTTCAGCTCCATCGGCTCCACCTTGCCGCTGGCGTCGTCACGGAGCACGCCGTCCATTTTATGGTTTTGCAGGGCGTAGCTGAGGCGCACGATGCGCAGGATCTGCTCGGCGGTCTTGGGCTGGGGATCCTCGGCACGGACGGTGGCGGCGGCGAGAAGAAGGCAGCAGAAGGCAAGGCGTTTCATGGCGGGCTGGGGTGAGGAGGACGCTTTGACACGGGCGCGGTGTCCTCTATTCAATGAGCGCAACCTCCATGCGGCGCCAGCGCTTTCTCTTTTTCGCCCTCGGCCTGCTCACGCTCTGGCGCTGGGCGCTGCTGCCGACGCTGGAACTCTCGCCCGATGAGGCCTCGCTAGCGCTCGCGGCGCGGCATGGCGGGCCCTCGGAGGCACCGCTGCTCGTGACGATGGTCCAGATGAGCACCGCGGTGTTCGGTGGCGGTGAGTTTGGCGTGAGGTTCTTCGCGCCGTTGATGGCTATGATGGCCTCGCTGGCGGTGTGGAGGTTCACACGCGGCCTGTTTGATCCGATGATCGCCGGGTGGGCGGTGGTGGTGCTGAATGTGCTGCCTGCCTTCAACCTCGCCGCGGTGTCGATGACGCCTGGAACGGCCTTGTTTGCTCTCACGGCGGCGGCGATGCTCTGCCTTCGACTGGCGCTGCTGCATGCGCATCCGCTGCATTGGGCGTGGTTTGCCACCGGGGCCTGCGTGGCGGGTTCGG
The DNA here is from genome assembly GCA_046051905.1 of Verrucomicrobiota bacterium. Lineage (GTDB taxonomy): Bacteria > Verrucomicrobiota > Verrucomicrobiia > Verrucomicrobiales > Verrucomicrobiaceae > Prosthecobacter. Next base: position 932 of record JBJONJ010000049.1, on the reverse strand, counting down.
TGATGGTGGCGCCGCCGGGATTGGCCTTGCTCGCGGGCATCGCGACCTCGCTCGCGTGGCCGAACCGGCTTCGTCATCATCTCAAAGCACCCGGCTTCATCGTGATCGCGGTGCTGTGGGGCATTGCGATGGTGCTGAACCAAGGCTGGCGGGTGTTCGAAATGCCTGCGCTGGCTCTCGCGCCGAATCTCTTCCGATGGATCATGCTCGCCTCGCCGATGCTGATCACGCTGCTCGTCCTGGTGGGCCGCCTCATCGTGCCCAACGCGGCACTCGTGGGCATGCGGGCGATGCCGCTGGGCTTCACGCTGCCGATGGCAGCGCTCGATTTGCTTTACGGACCGTGGGATCGCTGGCCGGAAACGGGCGGCGCGGCCTGGCTGCTACCGGCTGCCATCGTGCTGGCGCATCAGGGCGCGGTCTTTGGTGCGATGCCGAGCGAGCAAAAGATCAGCCTGCGCACCATCGCCATCGTGTGCGCGGCGCTACAGAGCGTGTTCTTGATGCAGAGCGATCTTTTGCGCACGCTCGGCGTGCCGTGGCGATTCTCGGGTCAATTGCCGCCGCAGGCCGCATGGAGCCGTTTCTTCATCGCGGACCCTTCTTCAATCATGCGAGGCTGGCGTGAAAGTGCCAGGCTCTTCGATGCAGCACTCGAAAAGGCCCCGATGAGCTTCTCGATGGCCTCGAATGTTCAAATGGCCGCCGAGCTTGAGTTTTACTCGAAGAGCGGTTCGCGGTTCGTTGACCTCGCCGAGCTTCAAAAGGGCCAAGATGCCCTTTTCATCACCGATAATCCTGCCGCCGTGAAGCCACCGCCGGAGATGGAGGCTCGTTTTGCTTCCTGGGAGCTGCTTTCCGTGGCGCGGGTGATGCACGCCGGGACTGAAGTGCGCTGGCTGACAATCTTCTCTTGCCACGACTTCCGCCCG
>JBJONJ010000048.1:0-3090 GCA_046051905.1 Verrucomicrobiota bacterium | reverse complement strand
GCCGAAAGGGGCCAAACTCACTGCCGCCGAGGTCGAGGCGCTCACGACGTGGATCAAGGAAGGTGCCGTGTGGCCGGAAATTCGTGCTGACAGGACCGAAGTGACTTCATTGACGGATGATCTGAGCTTTTTGCGTCGTGTGTATCTCGATGTCGTCGGCGTGCCGCCGAGCTTGGAGGAGATCGCGGCCTTCCAAAAGAATCCAGACCGCAAAGCGCTCATCGACAAGGTGCTCGCCGACCCGCGCTGGGCCGATCACTGGATGGGCTACTGGCAGGACGTGCTCGCGGAGAATCCGAACATTCTCAACCCGACACTGAACAACACCGGCCCCTTCCGCTGGTGGCTCTACGAGTCGCTGCGTGACAACAAGCCGATGGACTTCTTTGTCACCGAACTGCTGCGCATGAAGGGCAGCGAGCGACTCGGCGGACCGGCGGGCTTTGCCACGGCCTCGCAGAACGATGTGCCCATGGCGGCAAAGGGCACCATCATTGGCAGCGCCTTCCTCGGCGTCGAAATGAAGTGCGCCCGCTGCCACGATGCCCCCGCCGCGAAAAGCACGCAGGAGGACCTTTTCAAAATGGCTGCGATGCTCAACTCGAAGGAACTCGAAGTGCCTTTGACGAGCAGCGTGAGCCTCGACCGCTTCAAAGCCACGGGCCGCAAGCCACTCATCAATATCACGCTCAAAGTGGGCACCAAAGTGCCGCCGAAGTGGTCGTTCACCGAGTTCTGCGACGAATCCGCCGCCAAGCTCGCCGAGTATCCCGACGACACCCGCGATCAACTCGCCGCGCTCATCACCGCACCGCAAAACGAGCGCTTTGCCCAGGTCATGGCGAATCGCCTCTGGGCTCGCTACATGGGGCGCGGCATCGTCGATCCCGTCGCCGATTGGGAAAAGGGCAAACCTTCACATCCCGAGCTGCTGAAGTGGCTCGCCCACGAGTTTGTGCGCGGCGGTGACGACATGAAACACCTCGCGCGGCTCATTTTGAACTCGCACGCCTATCAACGCGCCACCGACACCGAGCTCAAAGAAACCAGCCCGCTGTTTGCCGCCCCCGCGCCGCGTCGTCTCATGGCCGAGCAGATCGTGGACGGCCTCTTCGCCGCCACCGGCAAGCCTTTCCGCACCGAGGAAGTCTGCCTCGACATCGACAACACCCGCGATCTGAAAAACGCCATCCACATGGGCAAACCGCGCCGCAGTTGGATGCTCACCAGCACCAGCAACGAACGCGACCGCCCCAGCCTCAGCCTCCCACGCATCCAGGCCGTGGGCGATGTCTTGAGCGCCTTCGGCTGGCGCGGTGCCCGCCAGGACCCCACCAGCGTCCGCGATGCCGCTCCGAACGTCCTTCAGCCCGCCATCATCAGCAACGGCACCGTCGGCGTCTGGCTCACCCGCCTCAGCGACGACCACGGCGTCACCCAGCTCGCCCTCAAAAAGCAAACCGTCGATCAACTCGTCGATAACCTCTATTTGAAGCTCCTCACCCGCCTGCCGACCAAGGAAGAGAAGGACCTCTATGTGAAGCACCTCATGCCCGGCTTTGAAACGCGAGTTCAGAAGTTAGAAGTTAGAAGTCAGACGAGCAATCGTGTGCCGGAAAAATACGTGAGCTGGTCCAACCATCTCGACGCCGAGGCCACCCTCGTCCGCCAAGCCCAGGAAGCTGCCGCCCGCAAAGGCGAGCCACCTTCTGCGAAGCTCAACAACGACTGGCGCCAGCGCCTCGAAGACATCCTTTGGGCCATGCTCAACGCACCCGAGTGGGCGTTTAGTCCGTGAACGACAAATTCACGTCTGATGGACCAGGGTGTTATCATACCAGCATGAAGCTGGAACACTCGGCCCGCGCTGGCGTAGTTACTTCCATGTTCCGCCTCGCCGTCTTCCAGTGCCTGCTCCTCACCTCCGCCTTCGCCGCCACCTGGCCTTTGGATGGGGTGGATGACTCTCTGCTTGTGCGTGGAGATGTCAAAACAGCCGCCGGAGCTGCCGGGGCGAGTTTGCAGCTTGATGGGACGTCCCTCATCGAACTCAAGAACAGCGCCAAACTCGCCAGCGGCTCTTTCACCGTCTCACTGTGGTTCAACCCGTATGTGCTCGAAGGAGGGCAGCAGATGCTCATCGGCAAAAATCGCTACTCTCGCAATGAACGGCAATGGGGCCTGCTCATTGAGCCAGATGGCAAGTTGAAGGCCTTCCTGCATCAGGACGGCTGGAGCACCATTTCATGTGCGGAGCCGCTGAAGGCCGGTTCGTGGCATTTCGCGGCGTTGGTGGTCGATTCAAGCCAAGCGGCGCTGTTTTTGAATGGAAAGCCCGCGGGGGAGGTGAAGCTCAAACGGCCGATTGCGGCCACGGAGGCTCCCATCACGCTAGGCGGCATTTTTGACGATGGGAAAGCCCGTCAGACCTTTCTCGGAGCGCTCGATGAGGTGCGCATCGAGCCACAGGCCATCCGCGACATGCCATTCCAACCCGTCACGGCCACGCATGCGCTACCGAGGCCGAAAACGGCGGACTTTCCGCTTTGGGATGCCTCGCAGAGGCTCGCGGAGGCCAAAGACCTGCCGGTGCTGGAGGACGTGGAGTTTCACGTCATCAAGAAGTGGGACAAGGAGGCGGATGGCTACACCTTCCTGCATGGCGTCGGCCTCTGCTGGCACAAGGGAAAGCTCTACGCGTCGATCGGGCACAACAAAGGCGAAGAGAACACGGTGACCGAGGAGGCACAGAATCGCGTGAGTGAGGATGGTGGCCGGACGTGGAGTGAGCTGCGGGTGATCGACGCGGGTGAGGAAAAGGATCTCGCGGTGAGTCATGGCGTGTTCGTTTCGCATGGCGGCAAGCTGTGGGCCTTTCACGGGGCGTATTACAACCACATGGAGCGCATCCACACGCGTGCTTACTCGCTGGATGAAGCGACCGGCGAATGGGTGAAGCACGGTATGGTGATCGAAAACGGCTTTTGGGCGCTGAATCAGCCGGTGAAGATGCGCGATGGAAACTGGATCATGCCCGGCATCAGCGCGGGGCCTTACTCAAACAACGGCGTCTTCCCCGCCGCGGTGGCG
>JBJONJ010000047.1:0-2787 GCA_046051905.1 Verrucomicrobiota bacterium | reverse complement strand
CACATAGACTTGGCATAAAAGAAAGGGAGGTTTTGCTGGGATATAGGCACGGCAAGAGTACCATTCGGAAGATAGCTAGTAACGAAAGTGCCAGTGCCCGGAAGCGGCCAATCTTGATTATAAGTAGCCGAAACCAACACGCCACCATCGCCCAGAACACCAGCAACAACCCCTATAGAACCGCCCCCAGCATGCGTTTCGACAATGCCTTTGGCAAAAGACCCGTCAATTTGACCAGGTGCTACGGCGAAAGAAGATGCAGCCCAAGTAACAGGTGCAACAAACCGCAACGCGAAGGCAAAAAGTGCTCCCCCTCGCCAGACATTCCGAAGATTGCCAAAACTGAAGGTCATCGAGGAAATTTTCATGCGGTCAAAAAGTCAAGAAAGCTGCCCGCGCGGCAAGTCTGGTCGAGGGAACGACACATAGTCAGGTGGATATCATGCTAGCGTGTCATGCTTCGGCAACATGGAAAAGCGCGGTGGCATGCTCGACGCACCCACCGCGCAGTTTTGATGCAACGATCCTCAAGAAGGAACGACGCTGGCCTGACGCGTATTCTTCGTCACCAGAGCCATCAAGGCTTCGACGAGGCCCCCGTTGGCACCGCCGCCGTTCACGAGCACATCGGGGACCACGCGGAGGTTCTTCTCGGCGATGATTTGGAAGAGCTGCATGAGGGCGTAGGTATCTTGGCCGACGGCTTGAATGCCAGCGTAGTGGGCCTCGGCTTTGGCCTGACCGGTGCTGCGGATGGCGTCGGCTTCACCGGCGGCGCGGAGGCGGGTGCTGGTGGCATCGCCCTCGCTCTTTTTGACGGCGGCGCTGGCATGGAGCTCGGAAATGCGCACGCCTTCCTCGGCACTGACGACTTGGTTCTGGATGTCGGCGAGCGAGGTTTGGCGAACGAGCTGCTGGCGCTGCTTTTCGGCGGCTTCCTGCATCTCGTAGGTCTTGCGATGCTCCTCGGCGATTTTGCGGTCGGTTTGAGTCTTCATGAGCGACTCCGGCGGTGTGATGTCGCCGATGAGCGTGTCGATGGCCTCCACGTCGTATTCACGCAAAGCGGCGGCGATGTGATGCGCGGCCTCGTTTTGTCGCTCGGTGCGGGCGCTGAGGAAATCGAGCACGGTGTAGGCCTGGGCACTGTTGCGGAAGTAATTGCCGACAATCGGCTGCAAGGCGTGGTCGATGAGGTTTTGCACGGAACCAGCCCGCGAGATGACTTTCGGCGCTTCATTGGCTCCGATGTGGATGATCTGCGAAACGTCGAGATTGAAGGCGAAGCCGTCGCGTGAACGCACGGTGATGGAATTGAGCTTTTCATCAAACTGATGCGCCTCAGTGCGATTGGCCCAGTTCAGCACGATGTTGGTGGTGGGCACGAGTTCGACGCGCATGACGCGTGTGTTCACCGGATGCTTGCCTGGCAACAACGGACGCACCCAAACGCCTTTGTGACCCACTTCGACGAGGTCGCCGTGTTTGAAGTCGGGACCGCTGACGTCTTCATGCAAATTACCCACGTAACTGATGACGACGCCGACATGGCCGATGGGAATCTCGACCATCTCCACCTGCTCGACATGCGCGAACCAAGGATTGAGGTTCCACTGGCCGCTGAGCAAAATCTGCTCCTGCAAGCCGCGGCGACCACCAGCACTGAGGAAGGCCTGCGCGTCCTGAAAGTTGTTGTGACCAGCCACGATGGGGCCGGCGATTTCGCCTTGCTCGATGCAGGCACCGTCGAGCGTGGTGACGATACCGACTTTGTCGGGCTCGATGTTCATGATGCGCAGCAAGGCCGGCGAGATGCCGTGTTCATGGCAATTCCGCGTGGTGAGCACCTGAAACAGCGCCGGATTGATGCGATACGAGCCCGCGGTGAGCACACCGAGCTGGCGGCCCTTTTCACCGCCGTTTTGCAGGAATGCGCGAGCGTCCTGAAAATGATCGCACTTCACCACGCGGCCCAAAATGCGCTGCGGCGGGATCGCAGTGCCCGTGCGGGCGACGACGAGCGCGAGCTCGCCCTGCGGCACGATGACCATGGGCATGCGCTGCACACTGTACTGCCATTTCCAGTAACCAAAGTGCAGTCCCGGCGGCAGCGTGTCCGCCTGGAAACCAGCCTCGCCATTCAGTGCGATGATTTCGCCCGGCGGCAGGCTGCGCATGGCAAAGCGTTTGATGACAAGGCCGACCTGCTGCTCGCCGATGTGCACGACGCCGAAGACATTGATGAGAAGAATGAAGAAGAGAATGAGCGTGGCCCACCAGTAGGTGAGCATGAGATGAAAAAGAGTGTTCATGGAGAAATGGAGTGATGGATTGTTGGAGAATGGAATGAGTGTCAGTAGGGTCAATGTGGTCGCCCTACGGTGGCGTGACCGCGCTGACGAAGGCCTCTGGATCGTCGCAAGAGAGGACGATGGTCTTGTGGGGCCAGCGGAGCACGACGGGACGCTTCCAGTCATTCACAAAGGCGCGGTAGTGACCGAGCGCTTTGCTCCAGTAGCGGCCCGTGTTGGAGAATCCGCCGCCATTGCCGAAAGTGCGCAGGCTGCCACGGCAGGCGTCGGCAATGACTTCGGCGCTTTGCAGGCCTGTCAGCGGGATTTCGGTGTCCCACCAGAGCCGGTGAACGAGCAGCGTGCCGTTTTGGATCGTGAAGCCACGAACCACGAAAGGCAGCATGCACAGCAAGCACAAAGGCGGCAGCAAGATGGGAAACCAAATGCCCGCGCCGAGTTGACGCAGCGCGGGCACAAAGAATCCGTCCACGAT
>JBJONJ010000046.1:0-2656 GCA_046051905.1 Verrucomicrobiota bacterium | reverse complement strand
GCACCACCTCGCGTGGTTTACGATCAACAACGGGCTGGCCGAGCTGGTCCTCGAGCTTCTGGATGGCGCGGCTCAGCGCGGACTGCGACAGATGCAGCTCCTCCGCGGCGCGGGTGAAGTTCTTCGTGCGGGCGAGGACGACAAATTGATCGAGGAGGTGGAGGTTGAGATCACTGCGCATGCTTGAGGCTAGCGATGCGCAGCGTGCATTGCAAGCATTCAGACAATGCATTGGATGCATGGACAGGATGCGGGCAGTACCTTGGTGAAGCCGTTCCTCACGATTGGGCGCGGCGAGAAATCCAATCCCCAACCTGACATCATGAAACCATCCTCAACCCAGGCTTTGCTTGCCCTTCTGATGCTGACCCCGCTGGTCTCCGCTGCAGCTCAGGACAAGCAAGCCGCCGCCAAACCTGACACCGCCATGCAAGACCTCTCCAAATGCCCGGTGATGGGCCAACCTGCCCCAGCCAGCCGTCACACCGCCGCCAGTGCCATGTCGAATCGCGACTGGTGGCCGAACCAGCTGAATCTGAGCATCCTTCATCAAAACTCGCCGAAGGGAAATCCGATGGGCGAGGGCTTCAACTACGTGGAGGAGTTCAAAAAGCTCGACTACGCCGCGCTGAAGAAAGATCTGGAGCAGCTCATGACCACCTCGCAGGACTGGTGGCCCGCCGATTGGGGCCATTACGGTCCGTTCATGATTCGCATGGCCTGGCATAGCGCTGGGACGTATCGCGTCACCGATGGTCGCGGCGGTGCGGGCTACGGCACGCAGCGTTTTGCGCCGCTGAACAGCTGGCCGGACAATGGCAACCTCGACAAGGCGCGTCGCCTGCTGTGGCCGATCAAGCAGAAGTATGGCAACAAGATCTCCTGGGCCGATTTGATGATCCTCGCGGGCAATGTCGCGCTGGAGTCGATGGGCTTTCAGACGCTTGGATTTGCCGGAGGCCGCGCCGATGTGTGGGAGCCGCAGGAGGACATCTTCTGGGGACCCGAGAGCGAATGGCTCGGTGACAAACGCTACAAAGATGAGCGTGCTTTGGATAAACCGCTCGCCGCGGTGCAGATGGGCCTCATCTACGTGAATCCCGAAGGTCCGAACGGCAATCCTGACCCGCTCGCCGCCGCGAAGGACATTCGCGAGACCTTTGGCCGCATGGCAATGAATGACGAGGAAACCGTCGCGCTCATCGCCGGTGGTCACACCTTTGGAAAAGCCCACGGAGCCGCTTCCGCCAACAATGTCGGCCCCGATCCCGAGTCCGCACCGCTGGAGGAGCAGGGCTTTGGCTGGAAAAACAAGCATGGCAAAGGCAACGCCGGTGACACCATCACCAGCGGCCTCGAAGGTGCCTGGACCAGCGCTCCGACTCGCTGGACGCACATGTATCTCACCAATCTCTACGCCCACGACTGGGAGCTCACGACCAGCCCCGCTGGCGCGAAGCAGTGGGTGCCCAAAAACGGCGCAGCCAAAGGCACCGTGCCCGATGCGCACGACAAATCGAAGACGCACGCTCCGATCATGTTCACCACCGATCTCGCGCTGCGCATGGACCCGGCGTATGGCAAGATCACGAAGCGCTTCCTTGAGAATCCAAAGGAATTCGAGCAGGCCTTTGCCAAAGCGTGGTTCAAGCTCACCCATCGCGACATGGGACCGCTCGCCCGCTACCACGGCCCCGAAACACCAAAGGAAACCTTCGTCTGGCAGGACCCGGTGCCTGCGATCGATGACGAACTCATCAACGAGCAGGACATCGCGAAGTTGAAGGCGCAAATCCTCGACTCCGGCCTCAGCACCTCCGAACTCGTCGCCACCGCCTGGGCCTCCGCGTCCACCTTCCGCGGCAGTGACAAGCGCGGCGGAGCCAACGGTGCCCGTATCCGCCTCGCGCCGATGAAGGACTGGGAGGTCAACAACCCAGCGCAGCTCGCCAAAGTGCTCGCCAAACTTGAAAAAGTGCAGGGCAGCTTCGGTAAGAAAGTCTCTATGGCCGATCTCATCGTGCTCGGTGGCAACGCCGCCATCGAAGCCGCCGCGAAAAAGGCCGGTCACGATGTCAAAGTGCCCTTCACGCCCGGCCGCACCGATGCCACGCAGGAGATGACCGATGTGGAGTCCATCGCGTATTTGGAACCCAAGCACGATGGCTTCCGCAACTACCTCGGTCACGAGTTGGACCGCCCCGCACCGGAAAACCTCGTTGATCGTGCGCAACTTCTCACCCTCACCGCGCCGGAGATGACCGTGCTCATCGGCGGGCTGCGTGTGCTAGGCACGAACACCGGCCACCCGGATCTCGGCGTGCTCACCAAGAACCGCGGTGCCCTCACCAACGACTTCTTTGTGAACCTCCTCAGCATGGACACCGAGTGGAAGGTCTCGCCGCGTTGCGAGCACTTTTACGAAGGCACCGACCGCAAGACCGGCCAGATGAAATGGATGGCCACCTCCGTCGATCTCGTCTTTGGCTCGAACTCGCAGCTCCGAGCCATCGCCGAGGTCTATGCCAGCGACGGCAACAAGACGAAGTTCGTCACCGACTTCACCGCCGCCTGGACCAAGGTCATGAATTTGGACCGCTTCGACCTGTCGAAGTGATCCGAAACCCCAAAACCCCCGCAGAACCTCGTCCTGGCG
>JBJONJ010000045.1:0-5300 GCA_046051905.1 Verrucomicrobiota bacterium | reverse complement strand
CGCTCATATTGAAGGCGGAAAGTATCGCCAAGTTGCCGGGCGAGCAGGGTCTCCTGGATCTTGTCACGAGCGGAGAGAGTCTTGCGTATGGGGCCGAGAGCCGTGTCATACTTCACGCGATTCAGATCACGCAGCACGGTGAGGGCCCTCTCATTCATTCCGGCCTCGATGATCTCTTTCCAGGCGATTTTGAGTTCATCGTGGGAGTCCACGCAGAGCACGCGGACGAGGAAACGGATGGAATTGAAAGCGGGCCCGGTGCGGTCAGCCTGGTAAACGAAGGCCTTGGCCTTCTCGAAGGGCATCTCCGCCGCGTCCGGCATGTGGGCGAGGTGATCCGGCGAGTAAAAATCCCGCCGCACCGGCAGGCGACGCAGCGCGTGCTCCCGCGGGCCGCCAGGCTTGCCGGGGTAAAAACACCACAGCTTCTGCCCGGCCTCGCTGAGCACAAATTCGATGAAGGCGGTGGCCACCTCGGCATTCGGAGCCCCGCGGAACATGCCAATCGGATCCACGCTGATGCTCGTGCCGCCCAGTGGGGCCACGAAGCCGATGCGGGAGCTGCCATCCGCCTTCCGCGCGTCGTCCTGGGCGGTGCGGCCGTAAAAGTCGATGCACATGCCAGCCGCCGCCTCGCCGCGGACGACATCCAGCGGGATCTTGGTGGAGGTATCCGAGAAGTAGCGGGCGTTTCCGGCGATCTTTTGGATCAATTGCAGACCGGCGCTCCAGCCCGCCTCGGTGCCTGCGAGATCCAGTTCCTCCTTGCTGCGTTCCTTGCCGAAAGCCGGCTTCAGCTTCTCCGCCTCGACGGCCAGGTGCATCTGCTGCTGGATGAGCATCTCGAAGACCTTCGTCACCGAGCCGCTCTTCGCCGGATCGGTGCAGGCGATCTGCCCGAAGTATTTGGGATCGGCCAGATCCTCCCATGTCTGCGGCTCCTTCTCGATGCCGAGGCGTTTCAGCACGTCCTTGTTGTAAACGATGCCGCTGCTGGAGATGCACGCCCCACACCAGCGGCCCGCCGGATCACGAAACGGCTCGCCGCTGAGCTTTTCAGGGATCGCCGCGTCGCCAAACCACTCCGGGTGCGCCTTCATCACCGAGCTGAGGCCGGTCTTCGCCATCACCAGCCACCAGCGTGCCTGATTTCGCCTGCGACTCGAAATCGTAAGCGCCGCCGCCGAACATTACATCGACTCCGATGCCGATGTCCGAGGCCAGAAACGCTTTTCGAGCCTCGCTGTCCGTCTTCTCGCTCAAAAACGTCTGGGCGATCTCCGGTGTCCACTCGCGCTTCAGCACTTCTTTCCAATGCTGCTCGAAGGCTGCGGAGAACTCCGATTTCACCAGCATGGCGATTTCTGAAGTCCCGCCCGGCACCCGCCAGTCGATGTAAAGCGTCTCGCCCGTCTTCGCCTTCCAATGCACCGCGAAAGCGTGGCCAAACTCATCGCGGATGAGCCCTGGATGCGGTGTCACGATCACCAGCCTGCGGTCCCAGCGGCGCGGTGTCGTCGTATCGGCCGGCTTCAACAAAAACGGCCCGATCAGCACCACGAGGATCGCCGCCAGCACACCGCCCTCCCGCGGATGTGCCCGCAGCCAGGCCAGCACGGCCTGCACGATGGGATGCTGGAGGAATCGCTTCATCACTTCCGAATGATCACCACATCATGCATCGCCACCATGGCGCGGACTTCCTCGCCGCAGGGTGGGCGGACGATGAAGGGATTGAACTCGGTGAGCTTCATCAGCGGCCCGCCTTGCACCTGGAGCTGATACTGCACGGTGGAGCCGAGGTAAGTGGTGTCCACGATCTGGCCGGGAAAGCGGTTCGGGCTGTCCATGACGTGGTGAAAGGTCAACGCCTCCGGGCGGATGCTCAGCCACACCGGCAGCCCGGGGGTGGGAGACCAGCCCTGCTCGTTGGCCCGGCCGCGCAGGATGCCAAAGCTCGTCTCCACATCGAAGAAGCCCGGACGGCTGCTTTCTCGGAAGACGCGTCCTTCGATCAAATTCGTCTCGCCGATGAACTCCGATACCATCTTGGTGGCGGGATGCTTATACACATCCTGCGGTGATCCCACCTGCATGAGCTTCCCGCTTTCCATGATGGCCATGCGGTCCGCCATCGAGAGGGCCTCGTCGCGATCATGCGTGACGTAGATGGCGGTGAGTCCGTTCTCTTTGCAGATGCGGCGAATTTCGGACCGCATCTCGTGACGCAGCATGGCATCGAGATTCGAGAGCGGCTCATCAAGCAACAGGCACTTCGGGCGGATCACCAGCGCACGAGCCAGGGCCACACGCTGCTGCTGGCCGCCGGAGAGCTGCTGGATCTTCCGCGAGCCAAGGCCGCCGAGCTGCACTTGATCCAGCGCCTCGGCCACACGATGCTCGATTTCCTTCGCCGGACGCTTCCGCTCCTCCAGGCCGAAGGCCACATTCTGCGCCACATTGAGGTGAGGCCACAGCGCATAGCTTTGAAACATCATGCCGGTGCCGCGGAGATGCGCGGGCACGCGAGTCACATCCTCCGCGTCGAAAAAAATCTTCCCGTGATCCGGTTCGTAAAAGCCGGCGATATGCCGCAGCAGCGTCGTTTTGCCGCAACCGCTCGGCCCCAGCAGGAAGAACAGCTCGCCGGACTCGATTTGCAGGTTCACGCCAGCGAGCACGGTGCTTCCGCCGAAGCGTTTCGAGAGTTCCTTAATCGAGATGGTGACCATGCGGCGGCTGTTGGCGTGACTTTCGCTCTTTTAGGTCACGAGCCGCCTGGTGGCAAGGAGTCACCTCATTCCGTCCTTCCCCGTGCAAGAAAGACAACGAACAAGATGCGCCCTGCAGGAACGTGCTGATGGGGCCTCATGAAAGCCCTTTCTGCCGTGTGGATCCCGCTCACCGCTGCTCCCGTCGTCACAGCGAACATGACGCCGGGTCGGCCGCTCTTCCATCGAGCATAAGATCCACCCCGTTCTGGTAAGCAGTGCCACTCGCAGATCTCGAAGAAGCCGGCAGGCAAGGTACTGCTCGATACGCCGTCGGAAATGATCGCCAGTAGCGAATCCGGCCCTGCGGTGATTCGCGACAAGCCGGATGTTTGATACACTTTAGACCGTTAGGACCGCGCTGGAAGCAGTGGGAAGAGCGGCGCTCGCGAGGCAGAGGAATATTCCACCCCATGGTCTTTGGTGTGATCCAACTGTGCTGACTGGGGCAGCGAATGCCAAGGCATGTTTTTTCAAAGATGAGGGCCATGCTGTGAAGCATGGCCCTCTGGAGAAGAAGATACCGGGCGGCTAGGATCAGACGGTTCCGAATATGGTCTTGCCGGTGCTGAGGAGGTCATTGCAGGCCTCCTTCATGCGATCGCAGAGACCTTGCTCACCCTTCTTGAGGTAAGAACGCGGATCGTAGGCCTTCTTGTCGCCGATCTCACCATCGATTTTGAGCACGCCATCATAGTTCTTCATGATGTGGCCGACGATCGGACGCGTGAAAGCGTATTGCGTGTCGGTGTCAATGTTCATCTTAATGACGCCGTAGCCGAGGGTCTCGCGGATTTCTTCGAGAGGCGTGCCGGAACCACCGTGGAAAACGAGATCCATTTCTGCGGAAGCGCCGTGCTTGTCCATGACGGCCTTCTGGCCATCGCGGAGGATGGTGGGCTTGAGTTTGACGGCACCGGGCTTGTAGGAGCCGTGGACGTTGCCAAAGGTGGCGGCGAACATGAAGCGGCCGATGCCGTTGAGGGCTTCATACACGGCGACCATGTCTTCCGGGGTGGTGTAGAGCTTGTCATTGGCGACGCCGGAGGTGTCGTGGCCGTCTTCCTCACCACCGACGACACCCGCCTCGACCTCGAGGATGATGTCGAGTGCGGCGCACTCTTTGAGGAGTTCCTTGGAGACCTTGATGTTCTCTTCGAGGCTGAGTTCGGAGCCGTCGAACATGTGGGAGTTGAAGAGATTGCCCCTGCCAGCCTCACGACGTGCCTTGGTGGCGGCGAGGAGGGGCTTGAGGAACTTCTCAACGTTCTTCGGATGGCAGTGATCCGTGTGGAGAGCGACGAGGACGTCGTATTTGGCAGCGAGGATGTGCACGGCCTCGGCGAGCACGATGGCTCCGAGGGCCATGTCTTTGACGGACGTGCCAGAAGCGAACTCACCGCCACCAGTGGAGACCTGGATGATGCCGTCCGACTTGCTCTCCGCGAAGGCCTTCAGGGCTCCATTGATGGTGGGCAGGGAGGTGACGTTGATGGCGGGATAGGCGTAGCCACCCCTCTGGGCGGCATCAAGCATGGCACGGTATTGAGCGGGAGTGGCGACGGGCATCTTTGAATTCTAGATTTGGGATTTCTGATTCCTGATTCTTGGGGCAACTGAGATCGTGAATCAGGAATCAGGATTCACGAATCAGGAATGGGTGAAGCAGCAGGCGAGGCAGCGGCGGTTAATTTAATTGAAGCTACGGATGGCTCCGACGCGGACGCGGCGGATGCTGTGGGCTTCATCGCCGGGAAGATCGATCTCGTCTCCGGGGACGTGGCCGATGAGGGCTTTGGCTTTTTCGGAGAGGTAGGAGATGATGTTCTTCTCCAGATCGCTGTCCCAGGCGCCAAGAATGCTCAGACTCTCGGTGGTGCCATCGGCAACATCAGCGAGTTCGACGACGGTGCCGATGCCAATCTTGTCAGTGGCCGTGCCGGCGAAATCGGTTCCGTGGGCATGGCGGATCTCACGCTCGTATTTGCCCTGCATGCGGAGGAGGACGGCCTGCTGATCGCGAGCGGCCTTGTAACCGCCGTTTTCGCGAAGGTCCCCTTCAGCACGGGCGATCTGGATCTCCTTCTTGTTTTCGGGGATCTGGACGTTCACGAGGTCTTCGAGCTCCTTCTTCTTTCGCTCGAGAGATTCCCAGGAGACAATAAGGCGGTCATCCTGGCGGGCGGCGGCGTTATCAGCCATCATGGCCTCCATCTCGGGACGCGATTTGATGATGCGCGCCATGAGTGAGCGGCGGGTGAGATCGTCAAAGGCGGAATTCCCCAGGATGCGCTTGGCGAGCAGGCGGATGTCTTCTTCCTCAGCTTCAGCGACCATCTCACCAAGGAGCGTGGCATCGTCCGAGAGCAGGCTCTGGAGTCGTCCAGTGCGCTTCGGGCCACCTTCCATCTGGTCATAATCAATGACGTCGAGGATAGCGTGGCCGAGGTCGATGTCGAAGCAGGACTCGGCGAGGCCTTTTCGCTCGCGGGCCATCCAGATGAGGAGGTCAGCGCTAAGATTGCGGTT
>JBJONJ010000044.1:0-5100 GCA_046051905.1 Verrucomicrobiota bacterium | reverse complement strand
GCTTTTTGCGGCTCACCACGCCCGGCATGTCATAGACGTGCTCTTTCGCCTGCGGGTAGTCGATCGCGGCGATGACGCGATGATCGCCCGCCACAAGCAAAACGCTGTGATGACGTGTGATGTCGGTGACCATGAGGCAGGCGAAGTGCAGGCTGTGCTTGGTCAAAAGAGCCTGAAGAGCGGCCTGGAGGTCTTTTTCACGCTTCCAGAACTCGTCGAGACCCAGTTCCTCAATCTGGCTGATGCTGATGTGCCAGCCATTTTCCTCGAAGACCTTGCGGTCGCTTTCCAAGGCACGGTCGGGCGTGTTTTCGCGCAGCATGGAGCCGGCGGCGAAGAAGTCCTTCACGAACTGCGCGCTGTCGATGCCGCCGATGCCTGCCAGCCAGGCGAGGATTTCCTTGTCGGTGCTCGTCGTCGTCGGGCTGGTGAGGTGCAGCGTGTCGGAAATGATGCCTGCGCAGAGGCAGATGGCCGTTCCTTTGTCCGGTGCCGCACCACGCATGCGATACATGATGCCGACGATGGTGGAGGTGCTGCCGACGGGCTCGTTGAGGAAACGAATCGGCTCCTTCGTGCGCAAATTGCCGCTCAGGCGATGATGGTCGATGACCTCGATGATCTCCGCCTCATCCGCACCAGCAACGGCTTGGGCAAATTCGTTGTGATCGACGAGCACGAGCTTCGCCCGCGGCGTGTCGATGAGGTCGGATTTCGAGAAAACGCCGATGAGATGCCTCGTCTCCTCGTCCACGACGGGGAAGAGCGGCTGCGCGGAGCCTTGCACCGCATGCACGATCTCCTTCAGCGGCGCACGCGAACCGAAGGAGAGGAAATCCTCCGTCAATGCCTCGCCGATGGGCCGCGAGAAACGCAGGAGCTGTGACGTGCTCGCGGTGTCATGCGGCGAGCAGATGATGGCGACGCCTTTGGCCTTCGCCTGGTCCAAAATGCTTTCCCAGGGTTTGAATCCGCCGGTGATGATCAAGCAACGCGCCCCGAGTTCGATGGCGAGGGCATGAATCTCCGGCCGGTCGCCCGTGACGAGCGCCACATCGCGGGATTGGAACTGCATCGCCCGCTGGCGCGAGGTTTCGACGCTCGACGCTGCCACCACGAGCACGAATTCCTGCACTTTGTCCGCGCCAGTGGTGTCGCCCGCGAGCGTGCCGCCGAGCGCGGCGACGATGTTTTGCAGACTGGTGGGCACCGCGCGGTTTCCCGCGTGCGTGCCGGCTTCCGCAGGCAGGAAAAGCTGCGCCATGTCCTGGATCGACGGCACGCCGAGCAAGCGGCCTTCATCATCCACGACGGGAATCGAGCGGAAGCCGTGCTCGATCATCTTCCGATACACGGAGAGGAAGGTGTCGGCCGGTTTCGCCGTGAGCACATCTTTGCGGCAGATCGTGACGGCGGTGGGTCGCACGTCGAGGAGGAGCTTCGGAGCCTCGACACCTGCGGTGTGCAGCACCCAGTTCGTGCGCACGCTCACCTCGCCGCAGCAGGCGGCCACCGCGTTCATCTTCCGCACATCCCGCAAAAACGCCGCGTAGCCGATCGCGGAGCAGATCGCATCGGTATCCGGGTTTCGATGCCCGATGACGAAAATGGGGTCCATGGTGGAAATGACGAATGATGAATTCCGAATGATGAATTCCGAATGATGAATGAATGTCGAAGCTCGAATGACGAAAAGCCTCGGTTTTGGGGCTTCGGGCTTAATTCGTCATTCTACATTCGCCATTCGTCATTTTCAGGCCGCTTTCGCAAAGCCAAGCGCGGTGAGGCGTTCATGCACAGCCGCTTTGTTATCCAAAAGTTCCGCAATCGGGTCCCACTTGCCACTGAGAAGGCCTTCGCGGGCGGTGGAGGGCATGGTGATGGCAAAGCTGTCCGCTCCGAAAACGACGCGCTGACCTTCGACATCCACTTTGACCTCGATCTTCGGGTCTTTTTCGATGGCGGCGGCCAGTTTGGCGATGTCCTCGGCGGTGGCGCACACGCAGGGAATGCCGAGCGTGGTGCAGTTGCCGAAAAAGATCTCGGCAAAGCTCTGCGCGATGATGGCGCGGAAGCCGAAGCGATACAGGGCCTGCGGGGCGTGCTCACGGGAGCTGCCGCAGCCGAAGTTTTCACCGGAAAGGAGGATCGAGGCACCGGCAAAGCGCTCGTCATTCAGCGGATGGGCGATCTTTTTGCCGTCCTTGTCGTAGCGCACGTCGTAGAAGGCGAATTCGCCCAGTCCGTCAAAGGTGACGCACTTCATGAAACGGGCGGGGATGATGCGGTCGGTGTCGATGTCCGTGCCGGGCACGTGGACGCCGCGACCGGAGACTGAGGTGATTTTTGCGAGGGCCATGGGAGCGCGGAGGCTAGCAGCGAACGACCGGAGCGCAAGAGGGGCTTGGGCGAGACCAGGGCTGTCCAAGGAGACGCTCGGGCCAGGGGGCGCAGATGACTTCAGCGCTGGGGGGCGTGATGTGATTGCATCCTCCTCGTGTCCAACCACGGCCCTTTTCATCGATGCTGCGCTCCCGAGGACCGGGGTGCGAGGTTTCTGTGCTTCCCATCTCCGGCCGCCGTCCCGGCCGTGGCGAGGTGATCGAGGCTTGTCTGCTCGATGCGGGAAAAAAGGCATCGGAACTCGAACTGCTGCGCACCGTGGCCTCCGGTCTGGGTGTCGTGTGGGGTCGCGATGATTTGGGTGCCTGGGCCATGGTGCCGAACAAGCCGCAATCCGCCTTCGCCGCTCCGCCTGCTACCGAACCGGATTTACCTGCGTCATCATGTGAGGTGATTTCCCACAGATTCAGGGAGGCCAGCAGATTATTTCAGAAGTCAATCTGTGGGCCTCCCTGAATCTGTGGGAGAAAAGGATCTGTTTTTCACAAAACATGACGACGCGTTGAATTTTCCCCACGCCCTCTACCGCGAAGACCGACAACGGTGCCCGTTTCCTCGTCGCCCGCTTCGCCACCGAAGCCGAGGCCAAAGCCGCTGAACTGGCAAGGGGCGGGCATAAGCAGCATTATTTTGTGCAGGGTCCTGGGCCAGGATGATCGGTGTTGCTCTTGCCTGGGTATCCCCTAGAATACTTCGCATGACCGCCACATTGGAATCCGGCCGCCAGCTCACGCTATCGGAAGACGTCTTTGCTCAAGGTCGGCTCACCAGCGGCATGCAGTTTCAGGTGAGCCTCACGCCATCAGGAGCACTCATTCTGCGCCCCGCTCATGCGCGGCAAAAATCGCTTGTTGAACACCTCCGTGGCCTTCAGGGCCTCGAACTGACCCCGAATCGCGAACCGCTCGGCCCGCCGATTGACCTGTGACCTACCTCGTGGACACCAGCGTGCTTTCAGAAGGCATGAGACCTCAGCCTGATCCGCTGGTCATCGCTTGGTTGGATCAACATCAAGAAGACTTGGCCATCAGTGCGCTTTCCCTGGCCGAACTCGCTCGGGGAGCGGAGGCGGTGGCGGACGGTAAGCGCAAAAATGAACTGGTGAAACGAATTCGCTTCCTTCAAGAAGACTTCGCGGATGCCATTTTGCCCTTTGATGATGCCGCCGCTTGGGAATGGGCGCGTTATTGCAAGCGCATCCACTCGGAAGGCCGTTCGGTCCCCGTGATCGATAGCCTCATTGCCGCCACGGCCCTCGCGTATGGGCTCACCGTGGTCACAAGAAACACCTCCGACTTTCCGGGTGTCACGGTGAAGAATCCGTTCTCCTCCCTGATGCCATGAACACTGATCCCGTCATCGAGGATGCCCACCAAGCTCATAACACTTCGCGTGTGGCTGATGCTGACTCCTACGTCCGCCGCCGCGCCGCGCAAGGCAGCGCTCGGCAGATGCTCGATATCCTGGAGATGGCTCCGAAGGTCGAGCCAGAGGAGCGGGACTGGATTGGCTAAATCGCTTTACGTCATGTCTCCCAATCAAGTTCTTTGCCCACAGTGCGGAAACACATTTCTCGCGAAGACTGCGTCCACAACTGGCGGAATGTGTGTGCCCTGCGCTAGCGGCACTCGAAGCACTCTTGGATCAGTAAAGAAGAGATACGAGGAGTTTCTCGAGCGAACGAAAATCCAAAGGGCTGTTTGGTCGGAGATAGTCAGTAGAGTTCATGCCGTTGGCGGAGGACTCGATTCACTCAACCCTGCGGAGAGAACCTATTATCTGCTATCTGGACTTGATGCCGAGGTATGGCGAGGTGGGATACACACGTTCTTCAGCAATAGTTCCGGTAATCACTATCGAGCAATCCTCGAGGCACTCACTGAGGTCCAATGCCCTGTTTGGATTGAGTACCTGACGAGAGTCGCAGAAATCTTGTTCCCCGATGGGGTGCCTCCATCAAACTGGGACGAGAGACGAAAAACCATGCCTTGGTGGCCTAAAGGCAACGACACGAAGCCCGAATGGGAACAACGGCTTGATAAGTTGGAGGCGGATTGCAAGCCGCGACTGGAGGAGCTCTCTAAAATTGTCGGCAGCTATGCGTTAGCCCACCACATCATTCCACAGGCAAAACCTTGTGATAACGACGGGTGAGCAAACAAGAACACTTGAGCAATGATTGGCTTCACCTCTTCTCAAAAACCACCTTCCCGCCCTTCAACTGCGCGGTGATGTGATCGCCTTCTTTGAAGCCGCCTTCGAGGACGGCGAGGCTCAGCGGATCGAGGAGGTGCTTTTGGATGGCGCGTTTGAGGGGTCTCGCACCGAAGACGGGATCGAAGCCGGCGTCGGCGAGGTGGCGGGTGGTGTCGTCGGTGACGGTGAGGTGGATGTTTTGCTTCGCGAGACGGTCGATGACGCGCTGGAGCTGGATTTTGACGATCTGGTCGAGCTGTGCGGCGTCGAGACGGTCGAAGATGACGATCTCGTCGATGCGGTTGAGAAACTCGGGGCGGAAGAACTGCTTCAGGCTGTCGCGCACCAAGGCATCGCGCTGCTCGGCGTTGGACACGTCCTGGATGACGTTGCTGCCGATGTTGCTGGTCATGATGAGGACCGTGTTCTTGAAATCGACCGTGCGGCCCTGGCCGTCGGTGATGCGGCCGTCGTCGAGCACCTGGAGCAGCGTGTTGAAGA
>JBJONJ010000043.1:0-14508 GCA_046051905.1 Verrucomicrobiota bacterium | reverse complement strand
ACATGCGCGGCATCTCATGACCTGGCTTGTCGATGGCAATTTCCTGCTCGCTTATGCCGTGGACACGCATGCTTACCATCTTCGCGCAGTGAGGTGGTTTGATGCGCTGACGGAGCCATTTGCCACTTGTTCAGTGACGCAGGGCACCTTGCTGCGACTCCACATGAAGCTGGCTGCCGATCATGGCGCTAAGGCGGCATGGAATGCCCTGGCAGGATTTGAAGGACATCCTTTGCACGAATACTGGTCTGATGACCTGCCTTACCGCGAAGTATCTCATCGGCATATCCAGGGACAACGCCAAGTCACCGATGCCTGGCTGGTCGAGCTGGCACGTCGAAACGGAGGCAAGGTCGCCACGCTCGACACGGGCATGGTCGCAACCTACCCCAACGACGCCGTTCTGATTTAATGAATCTCGGCGGCTTTCCTTTTCCCAAGCTCTGGGCGCAGGTGCGCTCGAAGTCGTGGCTGTGGCTCTTCCGGCGCCAGCAGATCGATGAGGGTGGACGCTTGCTGAAGCATGGCGACATCGGCCTCGCGGGCGTGCATGTGTGCTCGGACTGCGAGGTGGAGATCATTGCGGGCGTGGGCACCGGTTTGTTCAACACGGCGTCCGTCACGGTGCATTTGCGGCTGCGCGAGGATGGCTCGCTGGCGATGACTTCGCACTGCACCTGCGTGCAAGGCTCACTCTGCTCGCACGCGGCGGCGGTGATGCTGATGCTCGACATCGAAGAAGGCCGTCAGCGCATTGAAAAAATGGCCCGTGTGCAGGACAAGGCCTCGCCTTCACCGCAGAGCGAGAGCGTGGAGCTCGAAATCAAAGAAGAGCTTCCGCCATCGGAGCCAAAACCAGTACTCGTGGTGCGGCGCATCGCCGCCCAGCTGCCGCAGATCACCGCGAAGCGCGGCATCGGTGGCTGGACGCCGCGCAGCATCGCCATCGCGCAGCCCTTTGCGGAGTATGAAGGCTGTCCGCGACGCTTTGAGATGCTCGTGCGCAGCCCCGCGCATCAGTGGACGGATGAAAATGGCGCGAAGCACACCGTGGTGCGCAATCTACGCTCCGAGCGGCTGCTGCTGACCGATTTGTCGACGCTCGGCCTGAAACCCTTCGCCGAAGCGATTCCAGGTGCGAAGGCGGAAGAGTCCACGCTGGGTTACATGGCCATCGCGGGCGATCAGGCGCTGTTTTGGGCGCAGTTTCTTCAAGAGCAGACCAAGAAGCTCGGCGAGTCCGGCTGGCGTGTCGAAGTGGCGGAAGACATCGGCTTCCAAATTCACGAGGCCGGCGAGGACGAGTGGTTCAGCGACTTGCAGAATGACAAAGGCGGCAAAGACTGGTTCTCGCTCGATCTTGGTGTCGAGATCGAAGGGCGACGCATCTCGCTGGTACCGCTTTTGGTCGATTGCATCGATCAAGGGCTCACCGCGGCCGTTTTGGAAAAGAATCTCGACCAGCGCTTCCTGCTCTCGCTTGGTGGCGATCGCGATGATGTGCTCTCCGTGCCCGCAGAGCGTCTTTTGGTGCTTCTGCGCTTCTTTGATGAACTGCTCGCCACGCGTCCGGTTCGCAAAGACGGTAAGTTGCAGCTCGACAAGCTCCGCGCCGCGCAGCTCGCCACGCTCGATGGATTGCCGATTCGAGCTCCGGCGGAGCTTTCGGCGCTTTCACAGCAGTTGGAGAACTTCCAACGCATCACGCTCATCGACCCACCGAAGTCGCTGAAGGCCAGTTTGCGCGATTATCAGCGTGAAGGGGCCTCGTGGATGCAATTCCTGCGTGAATTCGGCCTGCACGGCATTTTGGCTGATGACATGGGCTTGGGCAAAACGCTGCAAACACTCACGCACATCCTGATCGAGAAGGAAAGCGGCCGCATGGAGCATCCCTGCCTCATCGTGGCCCCCACGAGCGTTTTGCGGAACTGGATCAACGAATCGATCAAATTCACGCCGACACTGAGCCTGCTGCTGATGCACGGGCAGAGCCGGAAGAGCGATTTCAAATTCCTGAAGCAGTATGACCTCGTCGTGACGAGCTTTCCGCTGCTTGTGCGCGATGCGGAGGTGATGCGCGATCAGGAGTGGCACATCGTGGCGCTCGATGAGGCGCAGAACATCAAGAACCCCAAAAGCCTCGCCGCGCAGGTCTGCGGCAGTTTGAAGGCGAAACATCGCCTCTGCCTCACCGGCACGCCGATGGAAAACCACCTCGGCGAGCTGTGGAGCCTCTTCCACTTCCTCATGCCCGGTTTGTTGAGCGATGCGGACACGTTTCGTCAGCACTACCGCAATCCGATTGAGCGCGATGCCGATGCGGACCGCCAAAAGCAGCTCAACACGCGCCTGCAGCCGCTCATGCTGCGCCGCACGAAGGACGCCGTGGCCAAGGAACTGCCACCGAAGACGGAGATCCTGCACAACATCACGCTCGGCAAGGAACAGACCGATTTGTATGAGACGATCCGTGCCGCGATGGACAAACGCGTGCGCGAAGCCATCGCCGTGAACGGCCTCGATCGCTCACAGATCGTCGTGCTCGATGCGCTGCTGAAACTGCGGCAGGTCTGCTGCCACCCGAAGCTGCTCAAACAGGAGACCGCGCAAGGCGTCGAGGAATCGGCCAAAACGGCCTATCTGATGGATGAGATGCTGCCCGAGTTGATTGAGGAAGGCCGCCGCATCCTCATCTTCTCGCAGTTCACCGAGATGCTGGCGCTCATCGAGGCCCGTTTGAAAAAAGACGGCACGCACTTTGTGAAACTCACCGGCAGCACGAAGGATCGCGAGACACCGATCCGGGAGTTCCAGACCGGCAACGTGCCCGTTTTCCTCATCAGCCTCAAAGCCGGCGGCGCGGGCCTCAATCTCACCGCCGCGGACACCGTGATTCATTACGACCCGTGGTGGAATCCCGCCGCCGAGGCCCAGGCGAGCGACCGTGCGCACCGCATCGGCCAGACGAAGCCCGTTTTCGTCCACAAGCTCATCTGCGAAGGCACCATCGAGGAACGCGTGGTGGCGATGCAGCAGAAAAAGGCCGCGCTCGTCGAGGGATTGCTCACCGGCCGCACCGACAAGCTCCAGCTCACCCAAAGCGACATCCAGGCGCTTTTTGCGGTGGAGTGAAGTGCTCCAAGCCCCCCCCAAGGGAATAGCTTCATCTTCAGACCGGTTCTCATCAGGTCTGGCCGTTGGCGGGCGGCCGGGCGGCCGCCTTGGCGGCGTCATTCGCTCTTTCCTTGCCACTAAGGCCGCCGCACTCGGCGGTCATTTCAGCCATTCATTGGGAGAAACGCGCTACGAAAGCGGGGCCCCTCAAGCACTCCAAGCCATTAAATCCATATCCAATATATATTTCATATTGCAGGTTTATGAAAAGTTAATTAAAATTACACAAATTCAGCTATCTAGTAGCGATGTGTAACTTGTCTTTGATTCATTTTGGTGCGGCGGCCTTCGTGGCAGCGGTTTTGTCCTCCTGCGCCCTGCCTATGGGCGGGCTTTGTGCCAGTCGGCACAGCCCAGAGGTCAAAAAGTCCCCTCCGCTGCAATCCGGCGTTCGCTACGAGGTGCGCAAGGCTATTGCCACCACGGTCCCTTTCCGCCCGAAGCAGATCAGGGGTTACACCTTCGTCCTCGACACCCCGACGACCGAGTTCACCAAGCGGCCGCTCATGCTTGCGGCGGTGAACCGCCATGGCTCCACCATGCGGGTCCGCACCACCGCCTACACTCACACAGAGAGCGATCACATTGTTTACGGGGTGAAAAACGCCACCGGCACGAATTTGAGATATGACACCGTCCGCAGCGCCGCGGCGGACTGGTCCCGCTTCCCGGTGGGCACCCGCTTCTGCATCGCCAGTGAGCCCGGAGTGATCTACGAGGTCGATGACTACGGCAGCGCCCTCGTCGGCACCGGCACGATCGACCTCTACAAGCCCAGCCGCGGCATGATGGACGCGTGGGGCGTGCGGCATGTGGAGATCCAAGTCCTGCAATGGGGCTCCTACGAACGCAGCGCCCAGCTGATGAAGGACCGCGCCCGCTGGCCGCATGTACGCCAGATGCTCAACAGCATCCAGACGCAGATCCGCGCCACCGGCGTGCCCACGCAGCGCCAGCCGCTCACCGCATCCCTCTGAGCGGGGCGGGCAAAGCAGTCGATAACTCGGCATGAATGCAGCGTTTACGACGTCTTATCATGCGCCTGCCCGCGTTCCATCTCTTCTGCCTGCTTTTCTCCCCCCTTTCCCTGCCTGCGCAGGACAAGCTGAAAACCGGAGGTACTTGGCTCTCTCCCAAAACGGTGCTCAAGACTCTCGATGGCATCTCCCATGCCTCGTCCGACGATCAAAAGGCGGTCCACGACGCAGTGACGCGTGCCTTTGGCCTCAAGAACCTCGCCCAGGGCCGCGCCGCGGCGAAAATCGAGGAAACCACCGTTCTCTGGGCCACCATGGACCCAAAACCCGCAAGCGTCGTGCGGGAGGACGGCACCCTCATCGGAGAAATGATCCGGCTTGGTGATGACGGCGTGCAGGTGCTGGCTCGTGAACTGCCGAACTTCACCAACTTGAACTACCGCATCGAGGTCGGCGGCATGCCGCGCATGGCCGGCAGCGCCCGCATCGAGCATTTCAGCTACACCGCCGACAGCCAGCCGCAGCCCGGCGTGCCTCAGGGCAAGCTCGAGAAGTTCGAGTGGAAGGACAGCAAGGTCTTCCCCGACACCGTGCGGGATGTCACCGTCTATCTACCCGCCGGCCACCAGCCTAGCGAGGAGACCTGCCTCATGGTTTGGCAGGACGGCAGCCGTCATGCCGACCCCACCGGCTCTCTTCGCGTGCCGGTCGTTTTTGACAATCTCATTCACCAAAAGGCCATGCCCCGCACCGTGGGCATATTCATCGACCCCGGCCGCAAGGCCAAGCAAAAGCCCGGCGACAAGGCGGCGAACCGCAGCTTCGAGTATGACTCGCTCGGCGATGCCTATGGGCGCTTCCTTCTCGAAGAAATCATCCCCGAGGTGGAAAAACGCCACGCCGTGAAGCTCCGCGCCACACCAGATGCCCGCGCCATTGCCGGCGGCTCTTCAGGCGGCATCTGCGCCTTCACCGCCGCATGGGAACGACCGGACAAATTCGGCAAAGTGCTCTCCTGGGTCGGTTCCTTCGTCGATCTGCGTGGCGGGCATGTTTATCCCTCACTCATCCGCATTACCGAGCGAAAACCCATCCGCGTGTATCTGCTCGATGGCGAAAACGACCTCGACAATCCCTTCGGCAACTGGCCGCTCGCCAACAAGCAGATGGCCGCCGCTCTCAAATACATGAACTACGACTTTCGCATCGACTGGAATTCGTGCTTCCACGGCAGCAAAGGCATGGCCCCTGCTCTGCCCGAGGCATTGCGCTGGCTCTGGCGAGAGGTGAAATGAGGCTGCATGCCGCACTTCCAGCTTGTGCGCATGAAACACGGCCTAACATGCACAATCTCGAAACCCTGGAGGCTGTGATTTGACCTTTAACCCACGCGTCTTGCTGCAAAACGTGCTTCACGGCACGCAGCGCATCATCTCGCTCGCACGCGCCGTCGTGTCAGACAGCGCCCTTGATCCCTTTCCGCTGCGCCGGGCCTTTCTCGGGTATGGGAAACGCACCGCTACAGCCGATTTCAAAGCCGGAGCCACCGTCGCCATGCTCGCCATTCCGCAGGGCATGGCCTACGCCCTCATCGCCGGTCTGCCGCTGCACTATGGCATCACCTGCTCCGCCA
Organism: Verrucomicrobiota bacterium; assembly: GCA_046051905.1. Classification (GTDB taxonomy): domain Bacteria; phylum Verrucomicrobiota; class Verrucomicrobiia; order Verrucomicrobiales; family Verrucomicrobiaceae; genus Prosthecobacter. The sequence continues at coordinate 8,721 of JBJONJ010000043.1, read as the reverse complement.
TCGCCGCGCTCATCGGGCCGATGCTCTCCAGCTCACGCCACACCATCCTCGGCCCCACGAACGCCACCGCGTTCATGATCTTCTCCTACTTCGCCGCGTATCCGCAGCTCGACCGGCTCACGCACATGCCGCTGCTCGTGTTCATGACGGCGGCGCTACTCCTCGCCGGAGCCTTTCTCCGCGTCGCCGACCTCACCCAATACATCAGCCGCACCGTCATCATCGCCTACATCACCGGTGCGGCGTTGCTCATCACCGCCAGCCAGCTTCCCTCCGCCCTCGGCATCTCCGCGCAGGAGGTCAATGATGGCCTGCAGCCCGCCATCACGCTGCCCGGTCACATTTACCGCGTCCTGCGTGCGCTTCCTGCCTCGGACTGGGTCAGCGTGGCCTGCGCCGCCGCCACCCTCGCCATTTATCTGGCCTTAAAAAAGTGGCGTCCACGCTGGCCGGGCTTCTCCATCACGCTGGTGGCCGTTTCGTTCGTGTTCTGGCTGCTGGCCGGTTTTGGCGTCCATGCCGCCACCTTCCAAGACGCCGCATTTTCATGGCGGGAGCTGCTGCCGGTGTTTCCTGATTTTGTCTCCGCCGAGGCGCTCACCGATTCCAGCCGCCTTTTCGGACTCGCCATGGCCCTCGCCTTCCTCGCCACGATGGAGACGAGCGTCATGTCCCGCACCCTCGCCGGACGCGGTGGGCACCGTGTGGATCAAAACCAGGACATGCTCGGCCTCGGTGCCGCCAATCTCGCCTGCGCCTACCTCAGCGGCATGCCCGCCTCCAGCTCGCTCACCCGCTCCGCTTTGAACTACCTCAGCGGAGCACGCACCGTCATCGCCAGCATGTGGAGCGGTCTTTTTTGCCTCGGCGGCGCCCTCACGCTCGGCACCGCCATCGCTCATGTGCCGCGTGCCGCCCTCGCCATGCTCGTCATCTGCGTGGCCGTCTCCCTCTTCAATGCCCGCCACATCCGCATCTGCATGCAGGCCACGAATTCGGACGCGGTGGTCTTTCTCGTCACCCTCACCGCGACCTGCATGATGCCACTCCATGTGGCCATTTTCCTCGGTGTGGCCGTCTCCGTCATTCTCTACCTTCGCAAAGCCAGCCAACCTCAACTCGTCGAATACTCCTTCAATGAAGAAGGAAACCTCGCCGAGGCCAGCAAAGGCCGCCAGCATCCCTCCATCTCCATCGTCCATGTCGAGGGCGAGCTCTTCTTCGGTGCCGCCGAGCTCTTCCGCACGCAGGTCCAACGCACTTTTGCCGATCCCAATCTGCGCATCATCATCCTCCGCCTCAAAAACGCCCGTCACCTCGATGCCACCAGCGTTTTGGCCCTCGAAGAACTCCTCCGCGTGCTCCGTGCCGATGACCGCCACCTCATCATCAGCGGCGCGAGCAAGGATGTGTATCGCGTGCTGAAAAACTCCGGTCTCGTCGATGTCGTCGGGCGCGACAATGTCTTCCTCGCCAGCCCCGCGAACCCCAATCTTTCCACGCGCAGCGCCCTCCAACGCGCCCAAGACATCCTCGGTATCAAAGACGCCGAGGTGCGCATCTACTTCGATCCCACCAAGCAGGCGAAGCCGTGAACCGGCATCGCATGAAAAGCAGCGAAGACACCGAGAATCTCCATCTTGTGGCCTCGGAGCTTGAGCACGCCTTTCTCACACATACCACGCTGCACCTCAAAAGTGTATGCCGCAATGGGACAGAGGAGCAGAGGTCGCAGAGATGAAAACAGAAAGAACCCTCTGCGTCCTCTGCCTCTTTGCCCCTCTGCGGCCAAGACGAGTGGGAGAAATTGCGCCGCTCGTCTATTGTCGATCGTCTATTCCCTCCGCAGACAGCCCCTGCTGCACCACCATCGGCAGCGGAGCTACGATGTTCACCGGCCAGGGCGCAAACTTCTCAATGATGCCAGGAGCCAGTTCCTTGCCGCTCTCGTAAGCCTTGCGGAACATCTCCAGCTTCGCGTCGATGTTATCCACATGGTGCAGCGCCACCGCCTCCGGCGTCTTTGGCAGCACCGGCGATCCAAACTCCAACGCCCCATGATGTGCCGCGATCAAATGCAGCAAATGCAGCCGCACCGCATCCGATGCCGGCTCCACATGCACCCACTCCGCCGCCTCTGGGCTCTCCATCAGCTCACGCCATAGCTTGTTCACCACCTCCAAACCCAGCGGGATGTGTCCCAACATCTCCGCCATGAGGTTGTAAGGCTGCGCAAAGCTGTTCTCCGCGTGCACATTCTCCCAAAGCTTACCGCAATCATGAAACAGCACGCCCGCAATCATGAGATCGCGATTCAGCGCTGGATACACACCGCAGATCGCCACCGCGCAGCGCATCATCTGCGCTACATGCTCCACCAGGCCGCCACGACGTGCATGGTGATTCCGTCGAGCCGCCGCGGTCCGCTTGAATCTCTCACCGTGTTTGTCCAAAAACATCCCGCAGAGCATGTTCAGCCTCGGATCACGGATTTCAGCGGTCAAACGCACGATCTCGTCATAGTCCGCCCTCTGCCGCGAGGCGAGTTCAGGATCACCATTCAGCAGCGCCTGCCGTTCCTCCTCGCTCAAAAGCCTCAAGCGTGGCTGCTTCGGCTCCAAGCCATATTTACCCGTATCCATCCACTGCGCCGCCAGCTCGATGAAAACCCCACGCGTGAGCTGACCCGCATCCAGAAACATCGGATTGTTGTCAAAAACGCGCCACACCAGCGAATCCGCCGCGTCCGCCAGCTTCAGTTCCACATACGGTGCCCCCGTGCTCGTCGTCCGCGCCGTTTTTTGCTCCACCTGCACCTGAACGCGATACGGCTGCGCTTGCGCGGAGGCGATCTGCTTCAACTGTGAAAGCGTGAGCAAGTCTAGGTCATGGTCGTCATTCATGCGGCGAGGCTAGCTTACCCCTCCCCCCCTGTCATCCATCTTCGGGACGGCATCGCCTCCACCATCCGTCGGCCCACTTCCTCGCACAGGCCGATGCAGGTGTTCTCGGAAAAGTTCATCGGACGGCCTCTTCGCGTGGAGACGCCCCAGCGGCGCTTCCGTTTGCCTTTTTGGCATGGCGAGCGGCGATGGCCACGTCCGGCGTCGGCGACATCCCCTCTTGGAGCGCTCCCGCAACCACACGGAGCTCGTGGAAGAGCCGCGCCAGCACGAACTCCCCGTGAACCTCATCACGTTTCTCAACCACCGATCCCACCTTCGCCCCAGCCACGAGGGCTCCTTTGGCCCTCGCCCGACGTAGCGGCGGAAAGGTCCGCAGACCGCTTGCCTGCCGCGGCGTAAAGCTCATTCTGCTATCGCAAAGGCCAGCTCAATACCCTTGGGCAAATTGGATGTCGAGCGTCTGCATGTAGGTGTGCAAGCCGGCATCTTGCACGGGCAGAACGATGGCGTCCTCATCACTTTCGTTGTGATGGGAGTGCCACCATCCGGGTGGTGTCACGAAGGCTCCTCCGGCCACCCAGTTGGCACGCACGGGATTGATGATGTTGCCCTCGCCGTCGAGATCGCGGCCGATCATCGTATAGACGCCGTCCGTGGCCTTCACGGCGAAATCCAGGGCGATCGAATTGTGCCGGTGGGCCTTCTGTTTGCTCTTCGCGGGCAGCAGATTGTAGAGCGACCACATCGAGTGCGTGAGCGTCTTCGTCTGCGGGCAGTCGGGATTTGCTAGCAGGATGCCGTTGCGGTTCTTGTCCTTGCCCTCATTTTCCTTCCGCACTTTTTCCAGCTCACTCGTGAGCAGCTCACGGGAGAAGTAGAGTGGACGGAACCTCGGCGCAGTGGGCTTCGCACCGAGGAAATCCATCAGCGGCTGGTCGTTCACCCAATAGAAGGCGCTGTCCTCGCTCGCCCAATGCCGGATCTCGCCGCTGGCAGGCAGAGCAAACAGATCGCCCGTCTTCCAGCTCAGCTTCTTGCCGTCGATCACGCTGCAACCCGCGCCACGGATGACATAAAAGACCTGGCTGCAGGCATGGCAAGCGGTGGGCAGCTCTTCACCGGCGGCGATGTGAATGAAGTTCGCCAACAGATTAGGCCCGGTGACCGGATAGCTCGTTTCGAGCTTCTGTGACAGCTCCAACGGGATGAGCTTGGTCTCGGTGATGTGATGCATCGCAGGCGGAAACACATCAATACCGATCTTCGGCATCCGCGGATTCGCCGCACTGCCATACTCGAAGAACAATGCGTGCTTCTCCCATTCTTGGTTGCAGGTCGGGGCGGTGTCAGAGGTATTCGGATTCATGGGGCTAGAAAAAAGTTTGGAGAAGAATAGGCATCGTTGGGGCGACAAGGGAAGCGCTTTGTCGATCCATGCTTTGGCCGAGGTGTCGGCGGGCTGAAACGGAGGTGGAGGTTTCTGCCATGCCTCATCCATGAGCGGACTTCATCCAAACCACGCAAAGGATTCAAGCTGCTGTGCGGTATGGGCCGCGGGGGCGGGCGGTTGTTTAGAGCGACAGCGCCGGCGCGTCGATGAGCGAATAAACCTCGACGGGATCGGGCTGGCCTTTCACCGGGTGGATGCCGGCGTTTTGGTAAATTGACAGGCCTTCTGACCAGCCATCCATGAAGGGGGCGCCGGCGAGCACGGGGACGTGCAGTTTCCGGGTGAGGCTTTCGATGCGGAAAGTCACGTTCACAGCCTCGCCGACGGCGGTGGTCATCCCTCGGCCCATGGCTCCGAGCGCCACGTCGCCGATGTTCAAGCCGATGTGGCAGAAGACCTCGAGGTTCATGTTTTCCTTCAGCCACTTGCGCTTGGGTGAGTCGCTCGCCTCGGGGCTGCTGAGGATTTTCGCGGCTTCGGTGGCCTTCGCACGGATATCCGAGGTATCGCCATGCCAGTAAGCGAAGACTCCGTCGCCGATGAATTTGTCGATGATGGCACCACGACTTTTCAGTACCTGCTCGCACTGCGCATACCACTCACGCAGCATGGCGGCCACCTCTTCGGCGCTGAGCTGGGCGGAGATGGCGGTGAAATTCCTCAAATCCCCCACGAGCAACGTCGCCTTCACCGTTTTCACTGGTAGGGCGATGGTGTGCAGCGCCTGGGTGGAGGAGCATTGCGTTTGGACAGCGCCGCCGTCCTCATCATGATCGAAAACAAAGCTGCTGGTGCCAAACTGGACCCGGTCCCCGTGGCGCAAGGCACGGGTGGTGGTGACAGCCACATCGTTCACGAAGCTGCCATTGGCGCTGCCGAGGTCGGAGATCCAGAAGAGTGAGCCATCCCGGCGGATGGTCGCATGCTGGCGTGACACGCCGCCGTCCAGCAGGCGGATGGTGGAATCCGGGCTGCGGCCGACCATGTTGAAATCCTCAAGGGTGATCTCGAGGTCTTTCTCCATGGATTTAAGCTTGGCGGGCATTGGTGACAGGAATTGCGGGGCCTTCTTGAAGCAACTCGCACACCGGAAGTCAAGCCCCCTCCCGCGCATTTTGGAGAACAGCCTCAAAACAAAGCTGAATTGCACCCGTGCGCCACCCGAGGCAGGATCAACCGATGCTCCCGCGCCTTGTTTTTGCCCTGATCGCCCTTACCGGGCTGCTAAATGCCCACAATGTGCCCAGCATGACCATCGAGAGCCGCTTCACTGCGGGTGGAAACTTCGATTTGACGATCAATTTTGACCCGCGGGCCTTTTTGGCGGCAGATCCACGCACGCTGCCCCCGGTGGAAGCAGGCTGGTTTTCGGGGCAATCGCCCGACAAGGCCGCCGCCACACTCCAAAAGGCCAAAGACTACCTCCGGCAGTCAGTGACACTCCTTTTCAATGACCGCCCCTTCCCGCTGCCGGAGCTCACCGTCCAGCCCATCGACGGCGCGGACAACACCCCGCTCAAACCGGACACGCAGGAGCTTCATCTCCTCGCCAAATGCGCCGCCCCTGTGCCTGAGGGAGCCACCGAGTTCCAGGTCGCTTTTGCGAAAAGCGCCGCGATCGACCTCATCCTACTCAACGCCCTCGAAAACGCCGCCGAGCGCAAGCCGCAGGTACTTTTCCCTGGAGAAACGAGCCGCCCCTTCGTCTTCCGCAGCGCCCCGCCGCCTCCCGTGGCCGTCACACCGCCTGCGTCCAAAGGCTCCTATCTTTCCACGCTCGCCCTCGTCATCACCCTCGCCGCGGTATTCATCGGCTGGCGCCTCCTGAGCAAATACCGGCATTTCCACCGCGGGCACCGGAAGCCGAAGGACAGGCATCCCGAGTGAGATGGCGGTTTGACACGCCTCCCGCTGAAAGGCATCATTCGCGGCATGCCCGCTACCAAAACCACCTCCACGCCGCCATCGAGTGGCTCCGGCGAATGGACGCCGGAGAGGATCGAGCGCATGCGCAGGCAGGACCGGGCCAGCAGCCGGGTTCGTCGTCAATTGGGCCAGATCGTGACGGGGCCCGATCACTGGAGGCGTTCGCAATCCAGCACGGCCTGCTTTTCAACTACGCATGGCTGATGTCCCTGGACCCGCGTGACGGCGGCCAGCAACACGAGACCTATGTCGATTTGAGCGAGCCCTCGTGGCGAATCAAAGTCACCGGACCGAATCTCGTGCTCATCAGCAAACGCCGCCGTATTCCTGAATTGACCACCCTCGATTATCTGAACTCGTGCCACCTCGCCAACATCGTTTTCGGCGATCAAATCGAGTTCCTCGGCGTCATTCCGACCGAGGAAGGCCCACGGCTGGTCATCCGCCAGCCTGAGGTCGAGGCCGCAGATCCTGATAATCCGCATCCGATGAAGCCCGCCATTAATCGCTGGCTCCGCAGCGCCGGTTTTGAATACGAGGAAGGTGCTTGGACACGGGAAAGCGATCTGGTGGTCGTCTCGGACGAGCACGAGGGGAATTTCATCCTCGCCGCCGATGGCATCCGCCCCATCGACCTGCACCTCAGCAGGCTGCCGTGGGCCAAGGGCGAGGTCATCCCATGGAATGAAAATCCCGCGAACCCTTCGCGAACGGCGTTGTGAAAAACTAGCGCTATCCATCCCCGGACGACTCGCTAAAACTGGCAGGCCCGTGCCGAATTCGTCATTCGCCATTCGGATTTCGTCATTCCCTCCATGCCTTCCTCCTTCGTCCACCTCCACCTGCACTCCGACTACTCGCTGCTCGACGGCGCGGTGCGGATTGATCAGGTCGTGAAGAAGGCGCAGGAATACAAAATGCCCGCCGTGGCGATCACCGACCATGGCAACCTCTTCGGCGCCATCGACTTCTACATGGCGGCCGGCAAGACGAAGCCGAAGCTCAAAAAGGGCGAAGTGGCCACCGAGGAGCAGCTCGCGAAGGTCGTGAAGCCCATCCTCGGCTGCGAGATCTACCTCGCGCCCGGTTCCATGCATGAGAAACAGGAGGTGCCGGGACGAAAGCGTGCCTCGCACCTCACGCTGCTCGCCTCCAGCAACGAGGGCTTCGACAACCTCTCCAAACTCGTCTCCCAGGCACATCTGCACGGCCAGTGGTACAAGCCACGCGTCGATAAGGAGCTGCTGCGCCAGTATTCGAAAGGCACCATCTGTCTCAGCGGCTGCATCAATGGCGAGATCAACGAGTATCTGCTCTCCGACCGCAAGGACGAGGCGGAGAAGAGCCTGCGCGACTTCCTCGACATCTACGGCCCGGAAAATTTCTTCCTCGAAATCCAGGACCACAACACCGAGGCGCAGCGCAAGAGCGCCCGCCAGATGGTCGAATGGGCGAAGCAGTATGGCCTGCGAAACGTCGCCACCAACGACGTGCATTTCCTCAACAAGGCGGACCATGAGTCACACGACATCATGATCTGCATCGGCACCGGGGCCAGCATCTACGACCAGAACCGCATGACCTACTCCCCGGAGGTCTATTTCAAGAGTGCCGAGGAGATGCGGGCCTTGTTTGCGGAGCTGCCGGACGCCTGCGATGCCACGCTCGACATCGCCGAGCGCTGCGAGCTAAAGATCCACCTCGATTCCACCTCCATCGAGCGCTACCCGCAGTATCCGATGCCCGACGGCGGTGATCGAAACGAATACCTCCGCAAGCTCACGCAGGAAGGTCTCGAGCGCCGTTACGGCCGCGACCGCGCCTTGAATGACGAGGTGCTGCACCAGCGCATGGAGGTCGAACTCGCGCTGTTGAATGAAAAAAACTTCACCAGCTACTTCCTCATCGTCTGGGACTTCATCAACTGGGCTCGCGAGCACGGCATTCCCGTCGGCCCGGGTCGTGGATCGGCTGCGGGCTCGCTCGTCGCCTTTTGCCTTGGCATCACGGACATCGATCCGCTGCGCTTCGAGCTCGTGTTCGAGCGATTCCTCAATCCCGAGCGTGTGTCGCCTCCCGATATCGACATCGACTTCTGCCAGACACGCCGCCCGGAGGTCATCCAATACGTCCGCGAAAAATACGGCGACCTCAGCGTCTGCCACATCATCACCTTCGGCACGATGGGGGCCAAATCGGTCATCCGCGATGTCGGCCGCGTGCTTGGCTGGAGCTACGGCGACAGCGATGCGCTGTCGAAGATGATTCCGAACGAGCTGAACATCGATCTGGAAGAATCGGTGAAGAAAAACCCCGAGCTCGCCGCGAAACTCGAGTCCGATGGCAATGCGCAGGAGCTTTGGCGGCATGCCACCTTCCTCGAAGGCCTCACGCGAGGCAGCGGCGTGCATGCCGCCGGTGTCGTCATCGGTGACCGAC
>JBJONJ010000042.1:0-4234 GCA_046051905.1 Verrucomicrobiota bacterium | reverse complement strand
CGACGGACCCGTCTCCGGATTGGAAAACCGCCAGAGTGTTTCGGATGGAAGCTCAAGGAACTGCGCCCGGTAGTAGCCGGAGAAACGGCCATAGTGCCAGAAGCCGGTCTCGGTGGCCACATTGGTCACGCTGGCCCGCCCCAGGGAGCTGCAAAGCAAGGTGTGCGCATGCTGCAGCCGCACTTGCAAAATGAACCGGACCGGCGTCAGGCCCAGGTTCCTAGAAAACGCCGCCGCGAGGCTGGAAGCACTCGCTCCGCACTCTCCGCAAATGTCATCCAGCGTGATCCTTTCCGCATAATTGCGCAGGATGAAATCGACGGCCTTTTCGACCAGCGCCGCATGCTGTGGCTCCGGGCTTCTGAGCAGGCGGTTTTCTGTGATGGGCAGCAGCGCACCCAGGAACGGCAGCAGTATGGAGGCCTCCAGGCTGGCAGACTCGCCCGCGTGCTCCGTGTTTCTGACCATCCTCACGCTGTCATCCTCATTCACGGCCCGAGCCAGCACACAGTGGTCAAATTGGGCCGGTTCGACGGGTGCCGCTCGTTTCAACAGACTTCCAACCTGGTGGCTCGAGGCAAACCCGAACCACGGCTGCACAATTTTCACAAACCGCTCCTGGCTCATCCGGAGCATCAAGATTTCGGTGTCCGGCGGCAGATGCCCCATGAAATCACTCGTGGCATCAAGCACAAACGCGACCGCCTGGCCATCCGCTGCGCCGCCAACGTTGGATTGCAGGGACTGGGCCGCACGCATCAGGCAGATGATCACCTGGTTGGCCGCAGGCCTCAGCCGGACAAAGCAGGATTCGCTGCAACGGAAGAAAGAGTAGTGGGAACTGCGGAAGCTGTAGGTGGCCGACACGGCGGAGCAGGTGCCGGGGGAGAGCTGGATGCACTGCCCGTTGACCGCCGCGTCCAGCGACCGGAGGCAGATGGCGGCATCCAGGCACCTGGCAACTCCCACGGCGTGGTGGATTGATGGTGTATTATAAGAATTTTGCCTGCTAAAAATAGATATATGTTTAGTTGACATGTTACTCCGGATCATGGTTCGAGCCGCGAAAAGTAGCCAATGCACGATTGAGTGTTTTATATGCAGCAATTGCATGACCGTCGGACCGAGGGCGACACCGCTGCCGCGAGCGGACGGAGGCTCCGTTTCCCCCAAAAGAAGGTCTGGTTCAAGCCGCGGCCCGAAAGCCCCGTTGATCTCTCCGAAGCGTGGCCAGCCTCGGCGCGGGCCTCAGTGCGGCCTGCCTACCGTCGCAGTCCCAGGGCGGCGCCGCCTGCCCAGCCAGCGGGGCGGGTGCCTGACGCGGTGGATCTTGAGGCGATGGTTCACTGGCCAGCTCCTGAGTGAGGAGGGGCGCATTGGGGGGGGGCTCCCTGGAGATTCACACGAGTGACGACGACTCGATGAGTTAAAGAGTTCTAGTATGAGTAGATACGTGAAAGACGGGTTATGTATGAGGTTAAAAAGGCGTGCGAATAAAGTTTTATTTATTTGGCAGGGAGTCAAAGAATGACCTGAAATAAGGTTTAGGATGGAACAGGCAAAGTGGAAAGTGGATACGGTGAGGTAGCCGATGAGTCCGGCTAGCGGCTGGCGAGACAGGTCGAACCTTTGGCGGATTGTCCTTGAGGATAAAGGAAATCCTGGGTTATCCCGATGAATTTCAGCAGGGGTTACTGCTTGTTTGAGGAAAATGCTCAATCTTGGGGGTAAGTGGACAGCGGTTTTGGCAAAACTTGGCGATTATGGCGACATGCAGAACATCCGTCCAAGTCTCTCCCATCATAATTTTCGTGCCTACTGTAAGCCGAATGAAGGCTGCCACTCGCCTCTTGCGCAGCTTTCTTTGAGAAGGGCCCTGGCCGGGCCTTTCACTCTGCTGCTTGGGTTTCTCCTGTCCTGCCAAACGTTGCTGGGCAGCGGGCAGGAGGCCGCGCTGATTCACCTGCCGGAGGCGTTGAGCAGCTCACCGCGAGCTGGCAGCCACCTCCCGGCCTCGGCACCGCGCTCTCCGACGGGTCAGCCTGGGGGCGTCGAGGACACCACAGCCAGTTCACCTCGGCGGACCTCTTCGCTGCCTCCCACTCCGGTCACCTTGGGGCGCGGGCACGCTGTCGGTGCGCCTTTGTTGGCCGGCATCGCCTGCTGGCTGAGATTTCGTCGATTTGCCCATTCGGGCGGATGGTTCCGCCCCACTCGGCCCACCCTACCTAGCCAGTGATGCTCTCAAGTCGGCCCACCGGTTCCGCCGCGTGCGCACGGGCAGACTAACCCACCCTCGATTCATGAATTCAAGACCTCCAGCAGCCCCCCTGAAAAGCGGTTCAGCACACCCGGCGTTCATCCTCCTGGTCATGCTGTTCGTGTCCTGCCCGTGGATGCACGGCGAACAGGCCGCCCTGTCGTTTGCCTCCGTGGACTTCGACCGCCTGCTCCATGATTGGAAGAAGGCGGCCTCGTCGATCCAGGAGATCGACCGGCGGCAGACGGAGCTGAGCGAGGAGATCAAGGTTCGCAGGCAGGACGTCGCGCAAAAGGAGCAGCAATCGAGGCAGTTGGCGAAACAGATTGAGGAAGTGGGCGGGGAGATGCGGGCCAATGATTTTCTCAAGCAGGATTTCATGCGCAAGCATCAGGCTTTCCAGGCCGCCGCCTTGGAGCAGGCTCGTTGGGAGAAGGAGACGCTCGCCACCCTCAGCCAGGAACGGATCCGGACCGTGAATGCCCTCCTGCTTGAAATCCAGGACGCCTTGAAACGCAGCGAGACCGTCTCGCGGTTCACCATGGTGATCAATTTGAATGCCGGCATGCCGGGACAGCTTCCTGTCTTTCTGCATCTCGCGCCGGGGCAGGTGACTGACATCACCGGCGAACTGCTTGCCGAGCTACAGGCTGAAGCCCCGCCCGCCACTGCTCGCTGACCTTGGGGCACTCCGGTGCCTGCTTTCCCACCCATTCCGCACGCCGCCAGATTCCCTGGAGGCGTGATGACACAAACACACCCACCCCCAGAAAAAAACATCGCCATGAAAAGATCGCAACTCGCCATGCTGGCCACCACGCTGCTCTCCCTTCCGGGCAGCTTGTCTGCCCAGAGTTTTGTCAACTGGTATGGCAACACCAACAATGCCGCCGGCTACGGCGTTACGGTGACCGGCTCCTACTCCCCTGGTACCTGGCAGGACGCCATGGTGGCCAACGGCATCCCGGCCACCAACTTCGGCTCGCAAGTCACCATGCAGGCGAACTGGAACAACTCGATCGGTAACAACCGTCAGGCGATCCTGATGTCGTTCGGCAGCCTTGGATTGACGGTGGGAGACACCATCACCAGCGCGCAGTTGCACACGAGCTTTGTTTCCGGCGGCGCGGCTACCAACCAGGACACCTGGCATGTCTTCGGTCTCAACACGCCTCTCGATGAAGGCACGGCCACCTGGAATACCATGGGCGCCGCGTTGGATGCTGCCTGGGCGGGCGGTGTCCTGATTGGCAATCCGAATTACTACGGTACCTTCAGCACGGTGGGCCTGCCCGCCAATGATGGTGACCAGTTCTCCATCAATGTGACCTCCGCTCTTCAAGCCTACCAGAGCGGAACCATCAGCACGCTGGCCCTCATCAACTTCACCAACGTGCCCGTCGGTCCGGGTTCCTCCGAGCGTCTGGCGTTTCACAGCAGTGAGGCATCCACCACCGGTTATCAGCCCGGCCTAGCCGTCACGGTGAGTCCGGTGCCTGAGCCTGGCTCCGCCCTCCTGCTGGGTGCCGCCTCGACCTTCGCGCTGCTCCGTCGCCGCCGTGCGGCCGCCTCGCGCCCTGCCTCGTCGTGCGGTTGATCCGTGGTTGAGGCCGGCGGCCACGCCTGACCGCGTCTGGCGTGGCCCCGGCCCTGACCGCTCCTTCATGCCCTCACGCACCTGGTCGTCTTCCTTCCTCCTCCTGCTCGTCACGCTGCACCCCCCGATTCTGCCTTATGACCCCACGTTTTCCAGCTTCCTTCGCCTTCATGCTTGGCCTCGGTGCCATGGCACTCGAAGTCTCGTGCCCGGCTTCGACGGTCTGGCTCTACGGGGCCACGAACAACGCCAGTGTTTATGGGGTGACGGTGGACTCGGCCCGGGCGATTGGCTGGAAGGACACCCAGCTCACCCAGGCCCAGCCCACCGTGATCTGGGGATCCAATGCCTCCATGCAGGCCAACTTGAACAACGCG
>JBJONJ010000041.1:0-18572 GCA_046051905.1 Verrucomicrobiota bacterium | reverse complement strand
GAGCGTTTTGGAGTGCTCCAGCCCTCTGGAGCTTTCCGCAGGCCAAACGACGCCCGAAAGCGCCGGAGGACCGGCGCACTCCAGGACGCTGGCGCGAGGTTTGATGCTCCAAGTTGTTCTCATGTGCTTCATGACTTGGCGTTGAAATCGAGGCTCTTGCGTTTGGCGCAGGCGGTGAGGGCATCGAAGGCGAGTTCGACGATGCCGCCGGGGCCGGAGAGGCGAACCTCGATGGGCTCGCAGATGCCGGTGGGGCTGAATTCCCAGGTTTCGCCGCGTTTCGGCTCGCGGAAGCCGCGTTCACCGGCTCGGCGAATCTTGAGCATGCCACTGAAATCAGAACCGGTGCCAAACGAACCGGCCGCGAGCGGCATGGTGACGAGTTGCTGCGTTTTGACGGCCTGGAGGAGGTTGTCGCGAGCCGTGGTTTCGATCATCGCGACGGCGCGGCGCAGGCGATCTTCGTCTTTGATGCCGGAGATGCTGATGATCGAGATGCCGAGCATCAGGGAGATGATGCTGAGGACGACGAGGATTTCGATCAGGGTGAAGCCGCGGCGCGGAAATGACGAATGGCGAATGACGAATGGCGAATGACGAGCGTTGATGCTCGCCATTCGGCCTTCGGGCATTGGAAGTTCATTCTTCATTCTGAATTCCTCATTCGTCATTTTCAGAGCTGCCAGCTTCCCACGTCGTCCGCGTTATCCGCAATGCCATCGGGGCCGGCGGAGTAGATGTCGAAGCCGCCTTTGTCCTTGGTGCCGGGCTTGCGGTAGTGGTAGGCGTTGCCCCAGGGATCGACGGGGAGCTTCTTGAGCTTGCCTTTCTCGACGAGCATGCCGATGCCCTGCGAGGTGGTGGGCAGCTTCATCGAATCGACTTCGTAAGCGCGGACGGCGGACTGGATCTGGTTGATGTGACCAAGCGCGGTCTTGTTTTTGCCGCCTTCGAGGACGCCGCCAAAGCTGACGACGCCGACGCCGACGAGCAGGCCGATGATGCCGAGGACGAGGAGCATCTCGACGAGGGTGAAGCCTGCGGGGGACTTATGACTTATGATTTTTGATTTATGATTTAGGTTCATGGTGCTGTTGGGTTTGAGTGAGGATGGAAGCGGAAGGATCGAGGACGAGTTCGAGCAGGAGGACGAGGACGAGGACGATGAGGAGGGCTTATTTGATGGAACTGATGGTTTCGAAGATGGTGCTCATCATGATGTAGGCCATGAAGCCGACCATGCCGGCCATGATGAAGACGATGAGGGGCTGGATGCAGGCGGCGAGGGTGTCGATCTTCTTACTGAGCTCGCGGTCGAAGCGTTCGGCGGCGCGGGAGAGGGCGGCGGGCATGTCGCCGGTCTGTTCGCCGACATTGACCATGTCGAGCAGCAGCGGCGGGAACTGGCCGCTGCGATCCAGCGCCCGCGAGAGGCTCACGCCTTCGCCGACATGGCGTTGCACGGCTTCGAACTCGCGCTGGAGATGCGGGTTCTCGATGGCCTGATGGGTGAGCTGCATCGATTGGACGATGGTGAGGCCATTGCCGAGGAGATTGGCCATCGTTTCGAGGAACTGAACGTAGAAGCGGGCCTTGAAGATGGCACCAAAGAGCGGCAGGCGCAGTTTGAAGCGTGCCCACGGGATGGCGGACTCAGGACGGGCGAGCCAGGCGCGGAAGAGGATGAAGCTGGCGATGCCCGCGATGAGAAACATCCACCACGTCGATTTAAAGACCTCGCTGGCCTTCAGCATGACCTGCGCGAGGAAGGGCAGCTTGCCACCGGTGCTGTCGAGCATCTCGGTGAGCTTCGGGATGAGGTAGAGCACAAACATCAGCGACACGCCGACAGCGGCGACGACGAGGAACGCGGGATACAGCATGGCCGCGAGCACTTTGGATCGCAGCGCAGCGAGCGAACGCATGTAGGCGGCCTGGCGCTTCAAGATGGTGCTCATCGAGCCGCTGGCCTCGCCGGCGGAAACGAGGGCGCAGAAGAGATTGCCAAAGCTGGGGCTTGTCGAAGCGACGGCTTTCGAGAAGGACATGCCATCACGCACCTTGCCGCGCAGCACGGTGGCGAGTGTTTTGATGCCGGAGAGCTCGCGACGGCGCTCCATCGTGGCGAGCGCGGGCTCGAGCTGGATGCCGGCACTGACGAGATCGGCGAGTTCCTCGATGAAGAGCACGACCTGGGCGAGCTTGAGCTTGATGGGGCCGCTTTGAAGAGGCTCGGCGGAGGTCTTGGTTTTGGCTTTCGAGGTGGTTTTGACCTCGGAAGCGGCTTCGAGCTTGATGGGCTGGATTTTTTTGCGTCCGAGAATGCTGAACGCCTCGGCACGATCAGCCGCAGCGATCTCGCCGGTGATGAGACCGGAGGGACCTTGGGCGCTGTAGGTGAAGGCGGGCATCGTGAAATGACGAATTCAGAATGACGAATGACTAAGCCGCGAGGCGGGCGGGAGGTGCGGCGACGACAGGAGTGGCTGGAGAGGGCGCGTGGCGTTCGGCCGCGGCGGTGACGGAGAGCACCTCTTCGATGGTGGTTTCGCCGGAGAGGACTTTTTGGAAGCCGTAGCCGCGCATGGGGATGTAGCCGTCTTTAATGGCCTGCTTCATGAACTCGGCGGGATGCGCACGGCTATTGATGAGATGCTGCAGGGCTTGCGTGACGAGCACGACTTCATAAATGGAGAGACGGCCCTGGAAGCCGCTGCCACGGCAGGCTTCGCAACCGGTGCCGCGCATGATTTTTCCGCGTGCCTGCACGGGGAAGCCGATGGATCGCAGGTAGCTCTCCTCGACCTCGGCGGGCGCTTTGCAATGCGGGCAGAGCTTTCTCACGAGGCGCTGCGCAAAGAACGCCCGCACGGCACTGCTGACGAGGAAGGGCTCGACGCCCATATCAATGAGACGCGAGATGCCACCGATGGCGTCATTCGTGTGCAGCGTGCTCAAGACGAGGTGACCGGTCAACGCGGCACGCACGGCGATCTCGGTGGTCTCGAGGTCGCGCATTTCCCCGATCATGACGACGTTCGGATCGCCACGGAGAATGCTGCGCAGGCCGGCGGCAAAGGTGAGGCCGATCTCGGGCTTCACAGCGATCTGCACGACGCCGGGCATCTTGTATTCCACCGGGTCCTCGATGGTGACGATGCGGCGGTGGGTCTGATTCAGCTCGGTGAGGAAGGCGTAGAGCGAGGTCGATTTGCCGCTGCCGGTGGGGCCGGTGATGAGGATGATGCCGTTGGGCAGGCGCAGCAGCTCTTCGATGACGGGACGAATGGTATCCGTGAGGCCGAGACGATTGAGCGTGACCTGCTGCTGGGCGAGGAGACGGAGGCTGACGCTTTCACCTTCCACCGAGGGAATGGTGGCGACACGAACATCGATGGGCGCGCCATCGAGTTCGAGATTGATGCGGCCGTCTTGTGGCAGGCGCTTCTCCGCGATGTCGAGTCGAGCCATGATCTTCAGGCGGGCGATGACGGACGCCTGGAGGGATTTGATGTTTTCTGGCACCGGCAGCTCTTCGAGACGGCCATCAATGCGGTAGCGGATGCGCAGGCGATCGTGCTGTGGCTCGACGTGGATGTCCGTGGCGCGTTGATCGAGGCCGCGGCGGATGATTTGATTCACAAAGCGCACGACGCTGGCTTCCTCGTCCTCCGGTTCATCGAGCACGGTGACTTCGTCCTTTAGATCCTCGGATCCCCAATCGGCCCGGCCGCGCAGGATCTTCTCAAACGTGTCCGCCCCGAGGCCGTAGAGCTTTTGCAGCCCCTCGACGATGCGCGTGCGAGGTCCCACATGCCAGATGACAGGCACCAAAAGGCTCGCAGCCACGCGTTGATGCGCCACGAGATTCAGCGGATCAAAGGTGGCGATGTGCAGGGCTCGCGGACTCTCCCCAGTGTTGTCATCGGCAGCGGCATGCTCGATTTCCGCAGTGAAAATCGGCAGCAGGCGGTGCCTCAACGCGATCTCCGCTGGCAGCAGACGGCGGAGGCCGGACTCAGAGGGCTTTTCCTCCTCCTTTGGCTCCCACCAGGGCAGGCCCAGCGTCTTGGCCAGCGCCATCAAAAAGTCACGTTCCCGCACCCCTTCGCAGTCCAGCACGGCATCGACAAAAGAGGTCTGGTTGAAGCATGTCTCCTCGATGGCCTGCCGCACAGCAGGCAAGTCGCCGCACCCAGCGGTAGTGAGGATTTGATCAATAAGAGGAAGCATCCGTGGACTGAGATGTTGAATATTCAGCCCAATAATTATGGCATTTAGAGTAAATAGCAAGTTTTTAATGACTCTAAACCATTGGGACCTCCTGAAAGCCAAGGGATGGAGGGCCGCCTTGGGGCCCGGCGGGGGCCGTTCGGAGTGCTCAGTTTACCAGGCCACTGTGTGCTCAGCACTGAGAACTGAGCAGTGGGTCTCCCGAAGCCAGAAAGCGCTCCCACCTAGCTCCCCTCACTTCGCAGCGGGCTTTTTGGACTTCAGGGTGAAAACCTTCCGGTCGAGGTTTTTGGCGAGATCGACGGGGGAATCCGTGGCGGCACCCGTGGCGTGGACAGGGAGTTTGGAGGTCCAAAGCAGGGCATTCACGAGCAGACGGCGCTGCTCGGGGACCGCCCAGCTCGCATGCAGATCGCAGCCGGTAAAGCCGACGCTACGGCCGCCATTGGGGCGTTCGAAGGCCCAGGCGACGGTTTCGGCCCGGCCGGCATGCGATTTGGCATGCTCGGTCTTGCGGCTGGTATCGGGCATTTGGGCGGCGAGGAGCGGGGTGACGCCTTTTTCGGCAAAGTGGAGGTTGTAGAGCCAGCCGTCCTTCAGCAGTTCGAAGGGCTTCATGCCGCTGGTAACGGCGTGGGTGCCCACCGCGTCGAATTTCACATCCCAATGCCCACGGCAGCCGATGTCTGGCTGGAAGGCCGCGCCGAACCACTCTTTAAAAGAAGCCGCGATGTCGGCCGGGCAATCAACGGCTTGATGCAGCACGATGAAACCGGCGCCCGCATCCGCCAGCGCCTGTACCTTGGCCCGACGCTCCGGCGTGAGGAAGGGCAGCTTCGGGCCGCCATCCATGAAAAAGACCACGGCGCGGGCACCATCGAGCACGGCCTCGTTTTTCGGCCATCCATCCGCCACCATCACCGGAGCCACGCCCGGCACCGCCGCCAGCCACTCACGCAGCAGGGCGCATCCGGCGAAGTATTCGTGCTGGCCCGGTTTGTTGCTCGGGCTGCCTGCGAGGAGGACGATCTTCGCGGCGGAAGCATCACCGGTCACCTCCAGCGGGATCTGCTGCTGCTCGGAGGTGAGCTCGGCGTGGGCGGAGACGATGGAGAAAGCGGCGGCGAGGAGAATGAGGCGCATGGGATTTGAAGTTTCCCTCCAACGGCATGAATGCTCTGATCCTTCCCATGCTTCGCTTTCAACTCTTTGGCTTCCCCATCCTCATTCAATGGATGTTCTGGCTCAACACCGCTCTCCTCGGAGGTGCCATCGGTGCCAGCACGCCTGCCGAGATGCGTGCGCTGGTGGCTTTCATGATCGCGGCTTTCTTTTCCGTGCTCATCCATGAGCTGGGGCATGCTTCGGTGATGCGCAGCTTTGGTGATCGTCGCGTGGGCATCGTGCTGTATGCCTTTGGCGGCTTTGCTCAGGGTAGCCAGCGGTTCACTCGCGGGCAGGACATCCTGCTCACGGCCGCTGGACCGGGCCTGCAAATCGCCGCAGGCCTAGCGGTGCATTTCCTGCTCGAAATTCTCGAGCCTTCGATTTCGTGGTTCACCTATCTCGCGGCCCAGTTTGTGTTCGTGAGCATCTTTTGGGCGATCCTCAATCTGGTGCCCATCGTGCCGCTGGATGGCGGGCGGCTTTGCGCAGGCATCACCGGCAGGCCCAAGCTGGCGCTGCGAATCAGCTTCGTGACAGCGGTGGTGCTCGCCGTTGGCTTTTTGTATCTCGGCTACGGCTGGATCACGCCCATCTTCTTTGGCATGCTGGCCTACAACAACTGGAAGCAGCTCCAAGGCGAGCCGCAAATCCCCTGGATGAGCGCATAATCCGGCTTCGACCGTTCGTTTCAGCCTCGCCTCACGATGAAATCGTTCCTTTGCTTCCTCGCCGCCCTCAGCCTGCCCTGCGGCGTGCTCGCTCAATCTAGCAAAGCCGAGCTCATCTCACCCCAGGTGAAGGCCGCCGTCGAAAAAGCCGTGAAGTGGCTCGTGGCGCAGCAGCGACCCGCCGGTTTGATTGTCGATGAAAAGTCCAACAACATCCCGAAGCGGGGTGATCTCCCCTCCCACAGCGCGGCGATGACCTCGCTTGCTTTGATGGGCCTCGCCAGCGTCGGCCACATGCCGAGCGATCCCACGCCGGAGGGCAAAGCCGCCGCGAAGGCGCTGCGTTTCATCGTGGAAGGCATCGAGCCGGATGAAAACGGCTACCTCGGCCGCAGCGACCGCTCCCGCATGTATGGCCACGGCATCATCACGCTGATGCTCGCCGAGATGATCGGTCATGCGCCCGACGACGCCATGGACAAGCGCATGCGCGGCATGCTTGACGGTGCCATCAAGCTCATCCTCCGCTCCCAGCAGGTGTCCAAAAGCGAGGCGAATCGCGGCGGCTGGCGCTATGAACCGCAAAGCAGCGACAGTGACATCTCCGTGAGCGTTTGGCAGCTCATGTCCCTCCGCGCGGCAAAGAACGCCGGCTTTGACGTGCCGAAGGATGCCATCGACAACGCCGTGGCCTACATCAAACGCAGCTACCAAGTCGAGCGGGATGCCAATGGCATTCCGAAGAGCGATAACGCCGCCTTCAGCTACGAGCCCTACGGTGGGCGCAAGACCTTCTCCACCACCGCCGCCGGTCTGCTCTCGCTGCAAGTGTGCGGCCTTTACGATGCGCCGGAGGTCGTCGGCAGTGCGAACTGGCTGCTCAAATCCCCGCCGGAGATCAACGAGCCTTGGTTCTTCTACGGCTGCTACTACTACGCCCAGGGCATGTATCAGCGCGGCGGTGATCACGCCGCCACCGCCCGCCAGCGCACGGAGCAAATCCTCGTCGGAGCCCAAAGCGCCGAGGGAAACTGGTTCCCCCGCAATGGTAACGAAAAGAGCGCGGGTAGCGTGTATGCCACGTCACTCGCGCTCCTGAGTCTCTCGGTGCATCATCACTTCCTGCCGATCTACCAGAAGTGACGCTCCCCTCCCTGCATCCTCTTCCCTTTTTCCCGACCATGAAACAGACCATCCTCGCCCTCCTCGCTCTCACCAGCTTTTCGCTGGCCCAGTCCAATCTCGCCACCACCCCCGTGCCCCGCTCCGGCGGCTGGGTGAAGCGCCACGAGTCCTTCAATGCAACCTCCAAGAAGGGCGAGGCTCAGCTCGTCTTCCTCGGTGATTCGATCACGCAGGGCTGGGAAGGCGCGGGCAAGGAAGTTTGGGCGCAGAAGTGGGCCCCGCTGAAGGCCGCGAACTTCGGCATCGGTGGCGACCGCACCGAGCATGTCATCTGGCGCCTGCAAAATGGCAACTTCGACGGCCTGAAGCCGAGGCTCATCGTGCTCATGATCGGCACCAACAACACGGGCCATCAGGGCCGCCCTGCCGCCGAGCACAACAACGCCGTGTACACCTCCCCACCCGAACAGACCGCCGCCGGCGTGAAGATGACCCTCGACATCCTCGCCAAAAAAATGCCGGAAACGAAGGTGCTGATGCTCGCCATCTTCCCCCGCGGAGCCACGCCTCAGGACAAGATGCGCCAGCAAAACGCGGCCACGAACCAGCTCCTCGCCGGTCTCGCCGATGGCAAAAAAGTCATCTTCAAAGACATCGGCACCACCTTCCTCAAGCCTGACGGCACCCTGCCGAAGGACATCATGCCCGACCTGCTCCACCTGAACGCCAAAGGCTATCAGATGTGGGCGGACGCCATCGAGCCGACGGTGAAGGAGCTCATGAAGTAAGCGGCAAGGCAATCGTTGACGGTTTTCGGGGTGTCCTGTTAGTCTTTAAGGCAAAAAGCTGCACGGCCTAAACCAACACCTAACCCGGTTCTCTACCCGTTCGTTCGGATAGACCAACCATCCACCCCAAACCATGCGCTTCCGCTTTCTGTTGGCCCTTGCGGCCGTTCTGTTGTCGCTGCTCATCTGGCTGCGCCCTGCTTTCGAGGAGAAAGAGAGCTTGGCGATCGCTTTGCAGCCTTCGGTCGCGAAGGCCTCGCCAGCCCGTCTGGAGTCCAGCCGCATCAAAACGGTCTCCACAGCCATTTCGGATGATCCGATGGCTGATTTCACCGAATGGACGAAGGACTACTTGAGCACGAGGAATCCGGATTTGATCTCCCAGGGCGTGAAACTGGCCCAGGAGCGTCGGCCGGTGTTCAAGGCCCTGATCATGGAAAATCCGCGGGAGGCCATTGCGAAGGCGGTGCCGATGGTGGTGAGGCAGAAATTGCCGCCGGAGATTGTGTCGCTGCTGGAGAAGCGCATGAACCACATCGGGGCGATTCGCGTGATGCAGGGGGTGCCACTGGATCCGAATGATCCGCCGGTGCCGACGTATCGCGAGGTGGAGTTGCAGAAGGGTGGGACGTATCGCGCTTATGTGTATGGCGAGCGGGAGAAGAAGCTGACGTGGACGGCGGGTGCTTATGTCAATGGCGTGGCGATCGATTCGGAGTTCGCGATCAGCGATGAGCCGACGCGGCGGTTGGAGGTGGGTGAGCGGCTGCCGGAGGGGAAGCCGGTGGTGGGGGATTGCCCGGTGTCTGGGAAGTATGTGATCGAGCCGGAGGATGTGCCTGCGGAGGTGCCGGAGACTCTGGCGGCGGTGGAGACGCCCATTGAGATCATCACGTTCTGCGATGGCTCGCACATCGCGATTCAAAACCAGACGATTCTTTATGGTGAAGGCGTCACGGGCGGCTCGATGGCGTTTTCGGGCATTTTGCCTTCGTCGCCGACTTCGGCGCTGGGGCAGGTGAAGGTGATCGTGCTGAATGTGACCTACGCGGATCAAAACACGCTGCCTTCCACCGAGGCGGAGCTGTACAATGTGCTGCGGGATGTTTCGGACCATTATTCCAAGGCAAGCTACGGCCGTCTTTCGCTCTCGGGGGTCGTCGCACCGCCGATCAAGCTGCCGCACAACGAGGCGTGGTATGTGAACCGCGATACGAGCAATGGCGGTGACATCGGCGGCACCTCGATTTCCATGGCAGATGCCCGCGAGGCGGCGCGGAAGATGGGCTACGACTGGAATGACTACGACTGCACGGTGATGCGGCACAATGGCGGACCGGGCAGCTACGGCGGTCTCGGCGGCGGCAGCACGGTGTGGTGCCGCAGCAACAGCATCAGCCTCTGGGCGCATGAGATCGGGCATGCCTTCGCGCTCGGGCATTCGAATTTTTGGACCACCTCGGGCACGAGCAGCATCGGCAATGGTGCCAATGAGGAATACGGCGACAGCTACGACATCATGGGCGGCGCTGGCACCCAGGGGCATTACAACGCGGCAGCGAAGGTGCAGATCAAATGGCTGCCGACTTCGTTTTTGCAGCCGGTGACGGACAGCGGGCTGTATCGCATCCACGCGTTTGACCAGGGAGCGCTCGATTCATCGAAGCGCTATGCCTTGACCGTGCTCAAGGACTCGCAGCGCACCTACTGGGGCATGGTGAGGTCGCTTTTCGACTCGAATCCGTTCATGAAAAGCGGCCTCGAGCTTGGATGGAAGTTCCCGAATGGTGGCGGTGGCAATTTCCAGCTCATCGACACGACAAACGGCTCGCCCTACGGCAAAACGGACGCGGCGATCTCCCTCGGCGCGACGTTTTCGGACACGGAGAGCGGCATTCACCTGACGACGGTGGCGGCGAATGACAATCCGCGCTTCATCGACGTGCAGGTGAACCTCGGCAGCTATCCCACGAATCAAAAACCCGTGATGACGCTGGCGGCGAGTAGCGATGTGGTGCCGGTGAATGCCACCGTGACCTTCACCGCAACGGCGAGCGATCCGGACGGCGATGCGCTGGCCTACAACTGGCAGCACTTCGGCGGGGGCACTCAAATTGTGTCGCCGAACTCGAATGTGATGACGCGGCAGTTCACCGCGGCCGGCACCTACATCGTCACCTGCACGGTGAGTGACATGAAGGGCGGCACGGTGACGCGGAATCAGCTCATCACGGTCGGCTCATCGACCACCTTCACCATCAGCGGGCGTGTGACACTGCTGGGGCAGGGTTTGCAGGATGTCGTGATTACTGCGAATGGCGCGAACGGTGTCATCTCGGACGCCGACGGCTATTTCACCATCCCCGCGCTGACGGCGAACACCTACACGCTCACACCGCTGCTCTACGGCTACTCGTTTGGCGAGTTGTTTAATAACAGCATCACCGTGGGGCCAAACTTCAGCGGGGCGAATTTCGAGGCAACGGCGCAGAGCCTGGTGACGATCACGGCGCTGAATCCGGCCTCGAATGAGCTTTCACCCGTCACGCCGGGCACTTTCCGAATCACTCGCACGGGCGATAACTCGCAGGACCTCGTGGTGAATGTGAATTCGGCCATTGGCGGTGCCACGATCACGACGGACTACACGCTTTCACCAGCTTATGTGACCGGTTCGCAGGGTTTCAGCACCTTCACGATCCCGGCGGATGCGGACACGCTCGATGTGACAGTGACGCCGGTCGTTGATGCGTCGAGCGAAGGGCCTGAGACGGTCATTTTGCAGCTCGGGCCGGGGAATGGCTACCTTGTGGGCAGTGCGTCGAGCGCCACGGTGGTCATCGCGGATGATGACACAGCTTTGCCAAAGGTGAGCCTCACCGCGACGAAGAACTCGACGATGGAAAACCTCGTCGATCCGGCGGTTTTCACGATTTCACGCACGGGGAGCACTGCGGCCGATTTGACGATGAATTATGCCGTTTCCGGCACGGCTGGGAGTGGGGCGGATTTTTCAGCCTTGAGCGGCTCGGTGACGATTTTGGCCGGAAATGCCTCTGCGACGGTTCAAATCACGCCGGTGGATGATTCGATCTCCGAAAACCTCGAAACGGTGATTTTGACGCTGAGCACGAACGCGGCCTACATCCTCGATCCACTCGCCACGACGGCCACGGCATCGATTTACGATGATGACCTGCAAACGGTGAACGTCACCGCGAGCGATGCGACGGCCACGGAGATCGATTTGACCGTTTCCGGCGCGGCGGCGGACACGGGGACGTTTTTGATCACCCGCAGCGGCGATACGACGAATGCACTGACGGTTTATTATGCCTTCTCTGGCGTGACGGGCAGTGGCGTGATGGCGCTGCATGGCCCGGATTATGAATGGATGCCCGGCGTGGTGGTGATCCCGGCGGGTCAAAGCGCGGCGAGCATCACGATCGTGCCGCGGTTTGACGGTCTGGGTGAGGGACCGGAGCAGTGCGTGCTGAATCTCGGTGCCAGCGCCACCAATTACATCCTCGGTAGCAGTGCGACGGCGACGGTGACGATCAACGACAACCCGGCGGACAAGCCCTACCTCGACGTGGTGAACACCGCGAACGGCGTGGAGCCTTCCACGAACGCGAATTTCCGTTTCACCATGCGCGGAGGCAGCAATGCCACGCCGCTGCAGGTGGATTTCACCCTTTCCGGCTCGGCGGTGAACGGCACGGACTACGACTCCATCGGCTGGTGGCTGCCCCAAAGCTCCGGCAGCACGGAAAACCTCCGCGCCATCTGGGCGGCGAACGCCACGAACCTCTGGGCTGTGGGTGACAACGGCACCATCCTCAAAGGCGATGGCACCAACTGGACCGCGCAGACGAGCGGCACCACGGAGCATCTTCGCGCCGTGTGTGGCAGCAGCGCCACGAGTGTTTGGGCCGTGGGTGACAATGGAACGATCCTTTTCTTCAACGGCACGAACTGGGCGGCACAGACGAGCGGCACCACGAACGCACTGCGCGGCGTTTGGGGCAGCAGCGGCACGAATGTGTTCACCGTGGGGGATGGCGGCACCATTCTGCGCAGCACGAACGGCACCGCGTGGACGGCGCAGACAAGCGGCATCACCACGCGGCTCCGCGCCGTGCATGGCAGCGGCGCGAGCAATGTGTGGGCAGTGGGTGATAGCGGCGTGATCCGTTTTTGGAACGGCACGACGTGGGGATCGCAAACCTCCGGCGTCACCACCCAGCTCAATGCGGTCTTTGCGGCGAACTCGACGAACATCTGGGCCGTCGGCACCGGCGGTGTGGTGCGCAAGGGCAGCGGCACGACCTGGGCCAGCCAGACCTCCGCCAGCGGCGCGGATTTGAACGCCGTCTGGGCCGCCAGCACGACAAACCTGCTCATTAGCGGCTCGCAAAGTGCCCAGATGGTCAGCACGAACGGGACCGCATGGTCGAATATGCTGCTGAGCGCCCTCGGCACCTTCAATGGCGTCTTTGGCACCAGCGCCACCATTGGCTGGGCCGTGGGCGATGGCGGTGCGATCTTCAAACGCGACAACGCCACCGCGATGGCCGTTCCCAGCAGCGTGGTGATCCCGCGTGCCACCACCACGCTCGATCTGGCGCTTCGCACGAAGGACGACACCGACATCGAGGACCAGGAGACGATCACGCTTTCCATCACGCCAGCGGCTGCGTATCAAAGCTTCCCTGCCAGCTCCACGGCCAGCGCGTGGCTGCGTGACAATGACAACGTGAACACGCTCGTCATCGACACGCAGGTGGGCACCGGCGGCTCCATCACCACCGCCGAGGGCGGCACCGGCGTGATCAAGTTCTACATCTCACGCATCGGCAGCACGACGGCAGCCGTGACGGTGAATCTCAGCTACAGTGGCACCGCAACGGGCGGCGGCGTGGACTACAACGCGCCTGCCAACGTGACGATCCCCGCCGGGGCGACGGGCGTGGATGTGCCGGTCACCATCGTCAATGACACGACCTTTGAAGGCACGGAGACGATCATCCTCGATCTCGCCGCCGGTAGCTACTCACGCAGCAGCAGCGCCACGATGTATGTCTCGGACAATGACACCGCACCGGCCACCATCGCGTTTACCAATCCCAGCTCCTCCGGCCTGGAAAACGTCACGAATGTGAGCATCCCCGTCACGCTTTCTGCGGCGCAGCCGGGCGATGTCAGCGTGGAGTATCAGGTGAGCGGCAGCACCAACTCTTCGAGTGCCTCCTTCAGCAGTCGTGCAGTGCCTTATTGGGTGCGTTTGGTGAAGACGGGGAACTCCGTGACTTTTCATCAATCCAACGACAGTGTCACCTGGACGCAGCGCGGCACTGCGGTGACGGTTTCCAATCTCGGCAGCGCCAGCTATCTCGCTGGCATCGCTTTTGCACCGGGATCGACCACGCAGTTCACTGCGGTGATGGACAATTTCACCGTGGACGGCCTTTCCGCCGGCGGCAGCACGCTCGCTGAGCAGACGGCGAGCCTCGGCACGGTCACAGGCGGCAGCAGCGTCGCATCAGGCGTTTATACGTTCACCAACTCCGGCAATGGCCTTAGCAACACGACCGCGGACAATTTCAGCTACGTTTATCTGCCCGTCTCGAATTCCGCGAACTGCACCGTGACCGCCCGCATCGTGAGCAATGGCAACGCCAACACGGCCTCCCGTGCCGGGGTCATGCTGCGCTCCAGCACGGCGGCTGGCAGCGTGCATGCCGCCGCACTCGGCACCGGCACCACTGCGGGTGAATTTTACACCCTCCAGCGCACCACCACGAGCGGCACCGCCACGCTCAGCAGCGCCTACACCAGCCTCATCCTGCCCATGTGGGTGCGCACCGTGCGTGCGGGTAATACCTTCACGCAGTCTGTGTCACGCGATGGCACTGTGTGGACGAATTTCAGCGTCACGCCGAATATCGCCTTCGGCCAAAAAATCTTCGCCGGCCTCGCGGTCACCGCGCAGAGCGACGGGCAGCTCGCCACGGCCACCTTTGATAATGTCACGCTCACAGGCAGCCCCTTCACCTCGCAGGGCGGCAGGACCATCGGTTTTGTGAATGAGCAGGGCAGTGACAGCGTGAGCAGCGGTGTGTGGACCGTGACCGGCAGCGGCGGGGGCATCGGCGGCGGCACGGACGAAGCGCATTTCCCCAGCACGGAGGTCTCGGGAGATTTCACGTTCATCGCCCGCGTGCTCTCGCTCACCGGCGGCAACACCGCCGCGCAGGCAGGCATCATGGTTCGTGAGGATCGCACGCACTACGCACGCGCCGTCCATACCGGCTGGGTGAAAAACAACACGGTGGAGCAGCGCTACCGCCTCCAGAGCAACACCACCGCTTTCGGCTCCGGCGTAGATTACCTCCTGCCGCCCGGCGTGCTCACCATACCCGCGGGACAAACCACGGGAAACATCAACTTCACCGTCACAAACGACACGATGGATGAGCCGGATAATTTGATCACCGTCCAGCTCCTCAATGCCAGCGGTGCCAACATGGGCACGAATGCCTTCCACGGCTTCACCATCATCGACGACGACAATCCGCCCGCAATGCCCTTCGCGGGCTTTGCGACGGCCAGCAGCAGCATTTTGGAAAACGCGGGCACCGCGCAAATCGCGGTCTCATTGAGCGCACCGGCCACCGCAGCATCCAGCGTGGATTTTTCCACCACCAACGGCACCGCGACACAGCCCGGCGACTACACCACCACGAACGGCACGCTCACCTTCGCCGCCGGTGAGAGCGTGAAATACATCTCCGTGCCCCTCACCGATGATTCGGTGCTCGAAACGCCCGAAAACCTCACCGTCACCCTCGTCAATCCGTTCAATCTCGTCCTCGGCAGCATCCAAACGCACACGCTGAGCATCACAGACAACGACTCACCCGCCGTCAGCATCGTGGCGAATGACCCCAGCGCCTCCGAAAGCGGCGACGCAGGCCAGTTCACCCTCACCCGCACCGGTGATACCTCCGCAAACCTTGCCGTCACGCTCACAGTCACTGGCACGGCTGTCAGCGGCACGGATTATGCCACCATCCACACCACGCAGACCATCCTCGCGGGTCAAAGCACGTTGCTGATCAACGTCACGCCAACACAAGACACCACGAATGAAGGTAATGAGACAGTCATCCTCACCGTCACCACCGGTAGTGGCTATGTGATCGGCACACCGATCGCAGCGACCGTGAATCTCGCCGATGACGATCGCAGCACCGTCACGCTCGTCGCGAATGATCCCACCGCTTCCGAGACAGTCGGAAATCCCGGCCAGTTCACTGTCACCCGCACCGCGCCGACGAATGTGACGCTCACCGTCAATCTCACCATTGCAGGCACCGCGGCGAACACCACCGACTACGCCAACGTGGCCAGCACGGTGGCCTTTGCCGTCAATGAAGTCAGCAAAGTGATCAACATCACGCCCGTCGATGACAGCAGCATCGAAGGACCGGAGGACGTAACCATTTCACTCGCCAGCGGCTCCTACGACATCGGTGCACAATCCTTCGACAACGTCACCATTGCCGACAACGACAACCCGCCCACCGTCTTCATCAACGGCCCCACTGCTCAGGGGCCGCTCATCGCGGCCACCAATGGCGTCATCCTCAGCGCCAGCGTGAGCGATGATGGCACGCCCGCAGCCGTCACGCAGACCTGGAGCTGCGTCAGCGGCCCCGGCACCACGAACATCGAATCGCCCAATGCCGCCACCACCGCCGTGACCGTCTCCACCGCCGGAACCTACGTTTTCCGCATCAGCGCCACGGACACGCAATTCACCGTCAGCGATCAAATCACCGTCGTTTTCGGAAACAGCCCCGTGGCATCGAATTGGATCACGCAGGACCTCGAACCGTCTCCATCGCGTCGTGGCCAGTCACTCGAACATGGCGGCCTTTTCACCGTGACGGGCACCGGGGCCGGCTACGCCGCACAAACCAACGATCAGGCCCACATCATGGTTCGTGGCGCCACTGGCGATGGCAGCGTCGTCGCCCGTTTGTCCAGTTTTTCGACCACCGCGGCCCTCGCGGGCATCACCATCCGCGATTCACTGGCCCGAGGCTCCAATCGCGCCGTTTTGGGCTTTGTGCCGGGCACCGGCTTGCAGTTCCGCACCCGCACCACCGTCTCCACCACAGACACCAGCGTGGCCGCCACCGCTCCTGGGCTGCCGATTTGGCTCAAACTCGAGCGCAATGCCACCACCAACGAGATCAGCGCCAGCTACAGCAGCGATGGCACGAGCTGGACCGCCGTCGGAACACCTGTCGTCATGCCGCTGCTCAATGCCGATGCCCATTACGGCCTCACCACGACCAGCAACAGCACCTCCAGCAGTGCCACGGCCGTCTTTGACAACGTCACGCTTACTCCCACACCCAGCGGCCCCGCTTTCGTGAGTGAAGACAGCGGCACCGCGCCGAACACCGCCGGCAGCGGCAGCTTCAGCGGCGGTACTTTCACCATCGCAGGCCCCACCACCGGCTACTTCCACGGCTGGCAATACTACGGCGACCTCGATGTCATCACGCGCCTCGTCACCTTCAGTAGCGGCGCGGGCAGCAGCAGCGGTGGCATCCGCATCGCTGAGAGCATCGAGGGCGGCGCGCAGCTGCACATCGGTCGCATGCCCACCGGCAGCTACAGTGGCTACTACTGGACCAGCATCGCTGGCGGCAGCGGCGGCGGTGTGCCCAGCGGCATCTCAGCGGGCAATTGGATTCGTTTTGTGCGCCGAGGCAATGCCATCACCGGCTATCGCGCCACGCACAACAGCACCACCGGCGGTCCAAACGCTTGGACTCAAATTGGCCAGCCGCAGACCATCATCATGACCACGCCCGTGTGGGTCGGCTTCTTCGTCAACAACGCCAGCGGCGCCACCGGCACCCAAAACACCTGCACCTTCACCAATCTGAGCATCAACGCCGTCAACAAAGCCCCGGTCATCACTGCCACCGCCAGCGTGGCTTTGAATACCTACTCACCACTCTCGCTCGATGGCACCATCACCGATGACGATCTCCCCGCCACTCCCACCAGCCTCTGGATTTTGCGCAGCGGTCCCTCCGGCCTTGTTTTTGCCAATCCAACACTCACCGACACCACAGCCGCACTCGCCGAGCAAGGCATCTATGGCCTACGCCTCACCGCAGACGACAATGGCACGCCGAGCTTTTTCGATTTCACCTTCAGCGCCTACAGCACCCCCTTCGCCCAGTGGCTCGATCAAAACAATGTGGGCAACGAGAACAACCTGGCCATGGAAGCCACCGCCGATCCCGATGGCGACGGCGTCATGAACCTCCTCGAATACGCCGTCGGCACCAACGGCGTCATTCAAAACGCCAGTCCGCAAGTCGTTACCCTCGCCCCCGTCAGCAGCGATCAATACCTCCGTCTCTCCATCCCGAAAAACCCCGCCGCCACCGATGTCACCTTCATCGTCGAGGCCAGCAGCGATCTCACGAATTGGAGCAGCGCCGGTCTCCTCATCGAAACCAACACCGCCAACCAGCTCGTCGTCCGCGATAGCGTCGCCATCACCTCCGGCGTGCAACGCTTCATGCGCGTTAGGGTGACCCGGTAATCTCCTCGACGACACGAAAAGGCAGCACACTTGAAAAGTTTTTTAATTCCTACTTGCTGAGTGTATATTCGACGTGCATGTATTTGGCATGAAGCTCACCAAACGTGGCGAATACGCCCTCCGCACCCTCATCCGTCTCGGCATTGCTGACCGGCAGGGAGAGGGTGTGATCTCGGTTTCCACGCTCGCGGAGCAAGAGCGGCTGCCGTTCAAGTTTCTCGAAGCCATCCTCTTTGAATTGAAGCAGGCGGGTTATGTGGAAAGCCTGCGTGGCAAGCATGGCGGCGCTCGCCTGGCGAAGCCGGCGAAGTCCGTCAAGATGGGCGATGTCGTGCGACTCATCGACGGCAAGCTCGCGCCGATCGGCTGCGCCAGCGAGACAGAGTATGAAAAGTGCTCCTGTCCTGATGAGGAGCACTGTGGTCTGCGGATGCTCATGATCGATGTGCGCAACGCCATCGCGAACATCCTCGACCGCTACACGCTGGAACACGTCGTCGAGGTCACGCTGCGCAAACAGGAGCAGCAGGCCGCCGCGACACGCAAGACAACCGCCAGGAAAAAGACCTCCAAAACCCTTCACGCTGATCCCGCCGACGGCTTCCTCGCCGCGCTGCTCTCACCCGCCATCTGACGTGCCATGAGCCAGACCCTTGCCCCATCCTCCATCGAGCCCTGGCTCGAAATCGTCCGCCAGAAAGTCGCCGCCATGCGCTTCGGCTCCGTGCAGATCGTCGTTCATGAAGGACGCGTCACGCAGGTCGAAAGCACGGAAAAGACCCGCTTCGCCGCGGATGAAGCACCCGCTCCACGCCGCTCTTCGCGGCCTTGATTCCCTTTCCGCCTACTGCACCCGCAGGGGCCTCCGAAAACACTCTTGCTGACGCCGACCGGACCACCGGAAGCCGACGCCCGCAAGAACCATGCACCTCAACGCCAAGCACCTCCCGCACC
>JBJONJ010000040.1:0-2810 GCA_046051905.1 Verrucomicrobiota bacterium | reverse complement strand
CAAACGCGGCGAGGAACCACGGCTTCAGCGAGCGCGAGGGCAGGCGCTTGTCCCAATCGACGCTCTCGACGGCCTGCGCGACATCGTCTTGCAAACGCTGGCGGAACTCGGCGCTGTCTTTGACCTCGCCTTCCGCCGAAAGCTCGACGGCGGAGAGAATGCGCTCACGCAGCGTTGGCTCGGCGACTTCGATGAGCTTCGCGGCACCTTCGAGGCCCTTCGCCTGCGAGATGAAGCGCAGCGCGACCTTCCACGCGGCGATGATGGCGGCGGTGTAGGCCGCGAGCGTGACCCACGGGCGCAAGGCGTCCGGCATGAGCCAGGCAAAATCGAGCAGCGCGATGACCGCGATGGCCGCGAGCGCGATGGCGAGGGCGCAGAGCAATGCCCGTTTTTGGAGCAGCGAGGCTCTTCGAGCACGGAAAGCATCCAGAGCGGTAAGAGTGGCGGGGCGGAGGTTAAGATTCATTCGCGGCGTTGGCGGCAGGGATGGCAAACTGAGAACTGAAAACTGAAAATGGGCGGGGGAGGAACGTGCGTAGCGGGGCTGTTCTCTCCTTGGCGGCAGGCGGAATGCCGTTCATAAGGCGAGGATGAAGCCGTGCATGCTGATTTTTGTCGTTTGGGTGCTCGCCTGCCAGGTGGCGGGCGGGGCGGAGTCGTTGTTTGGGAAGGTGATGTGCGGCTACCAAGGGTGGTTCGTGACGCCGGCGGATGGTGAGGGCATGGGCTGGCGGCATTATGGCTTCGACAAGCAGGGCCAGTGCCACATCGACCTGTGGCCGGATGTGTCGGAACTCGACGCGGACGAGCGCATCGACACGCCGCTGAAGTTCGCTGACGGCAGCACAGCTCAGGTGTTTCGCTCGTCGCATCCGAAGACGGTGCGGCGCCACTTTGCCTGGATGCGTGAGCATGGCCTCGATGGTGTGTTTTTGCAGCGTTTCGGCAGTGTGCTGCGCGATGCGAGATCGCGGAAGCACGCGGACACGGTGCTGGCGGCCGTGCGGGCGGCGGCGGAGGCCGAGGGCCGGTCCTGGTGCGTGATGTATGACCTCAGCGGCATGCGGGCAGGCGAGCTCGAGAGCGTGGTGATGCAGGACTGGAAGCGCCTGCGTACGGAGCTGAAGGTGCTGGAGAGTCCAGCGTATCAAAAGCATGCAGGAAAGCCGGTGGTGGCCGTTTGGGGCATCGGCTTCAACGACGGTCGCGATTACACGCTCGACGAAAGCCACGCGCTGCTGCGCTTTCTGCATGACAATCCTGAGTTCGGAAAACTCTGCGTGATGGCCGGAGTCCCCTGGGGCTGGCGCACGCTGAATCGCGACGCGGTGAATGATCCGAAGCTGCACGAGGTGCTGCGCAAAGCGGACATCCTGAGCCCGTGGAGCGTGGGTCGCTATCACGATGCGGCCTCGGCGACGAAAAACATCGGCGATGTGCATGTGGCGGATGCCGCGTGGTGTCGCGAGCACGGCCAGGACTACCTGCCGGTGCTCTACCCGGGCTTTAGCTGGGCCAATCTCATGAAATTGCGTGGCAAAGAAGCGAAGCTGAATCAGGTGCCTCGGCTCGGCGGTCAGTTCCTCTGGCATCAGGCCCACGAACGCCTCCGCGGTGGCGCGACGATGCTCTACATCGCGATGTTTGACGAGATGGACGAAGGCACGGCGATCTTCAAAACGGCCTCACGCGTGCCCGAAGGCACACTGGGCTTTGTCACCGAGCCCGCGCTGCCGAGCGATCACTACCTCTGGCTCAGCGGCCAGATTGGCAAAGCGCTGCGGCAGGAGATTCCGCTCACGGAGAAGCTGCCGGTGAGGTGAGGATCATCTGCGCGGGATCGATGGCGAGTTGGATGGCCGTTTCGTAGCCGAGTCCGTCGATCCATGGGGCGAGGATTTCGAGCGTGGTGGGAGCCTGGAAGTGCTCGGGCTTCGTCTCGGGATGCGGGAGATAGATGAGGACCTCGTGGGCCCTGCCCGCGTGAAGCAGTCGGGCATCGAAAAACGAAAACGTCTCCGCCGGCTCCACCGAATGCCATTTGAGCTGCTCGAAGGTGTGGCGGGGCTTCAGGAGGCGATAGGTGCAGGGGCTGATGTCCACATTCAGCGTGCCTGGATGGCAGCCGCTCAAATCGAGGCCGAGCCGGGCAAAGTGCGGCACCTGCATCGCCACGGTGCCGCCGGGGAAACGCGGATCGCCATTCAAACCGGAGGCGACGCGATGGCCGCGGATGATGCGGGCGGGATGGACAGGCCAGGACATGCGGAAGCATGCACAAGACATGCGGCGGGTGTCACGAAGAACTTCGCGATTGTGTTCCGGGGCGGTCCGTGACTTCATACGCGGCATGTCCGCCGCCAAAGCGCCCGCCAGCCTCCGCCGTTTGTTTGATGAAATCGGCACCGTCGATCACGTCGGCATCGAGGAGCGTGTGGCGAAGTTCACCACCCGCAGCCTCAAGAAGAAGTCGAAGGTCTTCGGCCTCCGTCTCGCCGTGTCGATGGTCGATTTGACGACGCTGGAAGGCAAGGACACGCCCGGCAAAGTGGCGTCCCTTTGCCAAAAGGCGCTCACGCCGCATGACGAGGGCGACATTCCACCCACCGCGGCGGTTTGCGTGTATCCTGCGATGGTGAAGCATGCGAAAAAACATGTCGCAGGCACCAGCGTGAAGGTGGCCAGCGTCGCCACGGCCTTCCCAAGTGGTCAGGCACCGCTGAAAACGCGGCTCGCCGAAGTCATCGCCGCCGTGAACGACGGCGCGGACGAGATCGACATGGTCATCAATCGCGGTGCCTTCCTCG
>JBJONJ010000039.1:0-4923 GCA_046051905.1 Verrucomicrobiota bacterium | reverse complement strand
GGTGGCGATGCGCACGGCCTCGATGCTGCCGTCCCATTGATGCGAGGGCGAGCGCTTGTTCAGGCCGCCGATGACGAGCTGCGAGGAGCCGAGGCTGAGCTTCGAGCGGATGTCCATGGGCACCACGGCGGACTGCACGGCGGCTCCGGGCGTGTCGAGATCGCGCACGGTGAAGGTGATGTTCTTGCCGGTGCAGGAAACACGGGCCGCAAAGTGGTAACGACGGCCCAGCTCAATGTGGATGTTCGATGCCACGACCTGATAGCCGATGTTCGAGTTCTCATCCTCGCCCACCACCTGCACGATCACGTTGCGCGGCTTGTAGCGCGATTTCTCGCCGGTGACGCCGAGGCTCCAGCCGAAGGCTTCGAGACTGTCCTTCCCGCCGTTCCAGCGGGACACCAAAGTGCGCACGGAGGCATTCACATCGACGCTGTTGAGCTTCGCTACGGCTTCCACGCTGAACTCATCGCCCTCCTTCTCGTTCGTGTTGATCAGCAGACGCTCATGCGGGCTGTTCTCTTTGAAGGCATCGCCGCTCTCGCGGTTCTCGGCGGCCTCCGAAACCTTTGATTCAGTCGTTCCAGCTCGTTTCTTCAAAAAGGCCTCGGCGGTGGCTTTTTCCTTCGGGGTCGGTGGGCGACCCAAAACGGCCATCCAGGCATCGTCGATGCCTTCCACGCGTGAGGCGAGCTTGCGGGCACGGGCGAGCAACCAGTCGCCATTGAGCAATTGCAGCGCCTGAGTCGGTGTCGTGGTGCTCTGACGCTCGGCGGTGCTCGCAAAGCCGGCCGGCATGTCGAGCGCACGAAGAAGCTCGTTCGGATTGTTGCGCTTCTTCATCGTGTAAACCGAGCGGCGGGTGCTGTTGCCATCGCCCGAAGGTCCGCCAGCCGCAGCGTCGAGTTCACCACTCACCGCGAGCAGGGCATCGCGCACCTGCTCGGCATCGAGACGGCGCGGATTGAAGCGCCAGAGGTAGCGATTCGAAGGATCGACCTTCAACGCGACCGCATCCGGCTCGTGACGCGCTGTTTGGCGGTAGGCAGCGGAGAGCATGATCTCGCGGTGCAGCGGCTTCAAATGCCAGCCGCCCTTCACAAACTTCGTCGTGAGGAAATCGAGCAGCTCAGGATGCGTCGGAGGCTCGCCCAGCTTGCCAAAATCGCTCGCGGTGGCCACGATGCCCCGACCGAAGTGATACTGCCACACGCGGTTCACGATTACGCGAGTCGAGAGCTGGTTGTCCGGTCGAGTGATCCACTCCGCCAGGGCGGTGCGGCGACCGGTGGAAGTCTTCGTGGCTTTGATCTTCGGCAGGCTGGTGTCGATGATCGAGAGGAAGCCCGGCTCGATCTGCTGCTCGCCCTTGCGTGTCTTGATCGCCACCGCGGGTGCCACCGGGCTCGCATCCGTCGCTACAAAGGCCTCCATCAGTGGTTTCGGCTTCAGGTGGTCCAATTTTTT
Organism: Verrucomicrobiota bacterium; assembly: GCA_046051905.1. Lineage (GTDB taxonomy): Bacteria > Verrucomicrobiota > Verrucomicrobiia > Verrucomicrobiales > Verrucomicrobiaceae > Prosthecobacter. Next base: position 3,456 of record JBJONJ010000039.1, on the reverse strand, counting down.
CAGCTCCTCTTCCAGCGCCTTGTATTCTGCTTTCTGCTCGTCCGTTTTGAGGCTCTTCATCGGGTCAAAGCGCACCTTTTCATAGTTCATCTGGCGCTCAATGAGGCCCGCGAGCTGTCTTTCCATGGCGTCACGCTTCTCGAAAGGCTTGCGAGCCATCACCTGCAGATCATCCGGGAATTTCGTCAGCGCTCCCTCCACTTTGGATGCCAGCGCCTTGCCGGTCAGCGCCTCCATCTTCCCGCGAATCTCCGCCGTGGCAGCTTCCCATTTCGCCTGCTGCTCGTTGAAGACCTTCTTCTCCGCCGCCGTCGCCAGCGTCATGTCATCACGCCATTGTACCGGAGCCAGGAAGGCCCGCAGGCGGTAGTAGTCCTTTTGCAGGATGGGGTCGAATTTGTGATTGTGGCAGTGCGCACAGCCCATGCTCAGACCGAGGAAAAGCTCGCCCGTGGTGTCTGTCATGTCGGTGAGAATGATATCCCACTGGCCGCGGGCATCGCGCTGGTTCCACTCATACACCGGATGGCGGAGGAAGGCGGTGGCGATGAGCACGTTCGGATCATTCGGAGCGATCTCATCGCCCGCGAGCTGCTCTTTGACGAACTGGTTATAAGGCTTGTCGTCGTTGAGCGACTTGATCACATAGTCGCGATACGGCCACACCGAAGGGCGATACGCGTCCGCGTTGTAACCATCGCTCTCCGCATAGCGCACGAGGTCGAGCCAGTGCTGCGCCCAGCGCTCGCCGTAGCGTGGCGAAGCCAGCAGCTCATCCACGAGCTTCTCATAGGCCTTCGGATCCTGGTCGTTCACAAAGGCATCGATCTGCTCCTTCGTCGGCGGCAGACCGTGAAGGTCAAAATACACGCGACGCGCCAGCTCATGCCGATCCGCCTCCGGCGCGGGCTTCAGCTTCATCTCCGCCTGCTTCGCTGCGATAAAGCGGTCGATGTCATGGCGCACCCATTGGCCTCCCGCATCCGGTGGCGACACCTTTTTCACCGGCTGGAAGAACCAGTAATTCCGCTGCTCCTCCGTGAAGCCGCCCTCCGTCACCACCACCTTCTTCGAGGCATCCTCCGGCCATGGAGCGCCCATCTTGATCCACTTTTCCAGCACCGCGATCTGCGCATCCGGCATCTTCCCGCCATTGTTCTTCGGTGGCATTTGGAAATCCTCATTCGTCCAACGGATCGCCTCCATCAGCGCCGACTTCTCCGGCTGCCCCGGCACCACCGCCGGGCCGGTGTCACCGCCCGTCTTGAGGTAGCCGATGTGGTCCACGCGAAGGCCGCCCTTCTGCTTCGTGTTGCTATGGCATTCAAAGCACCGCTCCACCAAGATCGGCCGCACCTCCTTCTCAAAAAACGTCATCGCCGCCCGCTGCGCATCCTCGTCCGCCGCCAAAGCAGGCAGCGTCACAAAGCCAGAGAGCAAAACAAGAGAGGGGAAAAGTCGGAGCCGGTTCATTTAACTCTATATAAGGAACTGCCGGGCCGGTTTTGGACGCGAATTTTGGCGAAAGTGCGCCCATCGAGAAGACTGGCAGCCTGATTCACCCGCCCACGCTCATCGTCCCCTCATGCGTGCCGGCTTTCAGCTTCACGGGGGCGGAGGTGTGATTGTGAATGACGGCATCGCCTTGGAAGATGACGCCTTCGCCGCAGACGACGGGGCCGTGGACGAGGAGGCTGCGGCAGTGGAGGAGGCTGGGGGTGTGGGGGAAGTTCTTTTCGAGGCCGTCCACGAGTTTGCAGAGCTTTTGATCGAGGTGGAGATGCGGTGGCTGGCCCTGGCGGCTGGGGTGGAGGCGCAGGCAGAAGTCCTCGGTGAGCTCGTAGGCATCGGAACGCACGGCGAGCAGGTCGCTCGTGGTTTTCACCGGGGCAAAGCGGATGCGCGAGACCTCGATGGCTCCTGCACCGGCGAAGCACTCGATGGCGGCACCCATGGCGGTTTCGAGCTGGATGACCGCGGCGGAACTGGCATCGCGAGGATCGACGGTCTTCTTGTTCATGATCGGCGGCAGCGGAATGAGGCCGTCATTGGCGGCGAGTGCGGCTTTCAGTGCTTGGAGATCGATCCAGAGGTTGTTCGTGTTGAAGTAGCGATGCCGGTCGATGTCCTGGAAGTGCTTCTCGTCGTCCTTCGGGCACTGGGCGGACTCGCGCAGCAGGAAACGTCCATCGCGCAGACGCACGGCGAGGTGGCCGCCCTTTTTGTCGGACTCCGTGCGCCGCGTGACCTCCATGGCGAAGGGCATGCTACGATCCGCGAACCACGCGAGGATCGCCGGATCGAGCGTGGCACCGAGGTTGTCGGAATTCGACACAAAAGCATAGCGCACACCGCTGGCGAGCAGTCGTTCCAGCCAGCCGGAACCCGCGAGGCAGGCGTAGATGTCGCCATGACCCGGTGGGCACCACTGCTGTTCAGGGTTTGCCGGCCAAGGCGCAGGCTCCAGCGTGCTGGCGAGCACCTTCGGCACCTTGTTCTGCATCAACTCCCACACCTCGCGACCACCGAGCTGCGGAAAACGAGCTTCCAAATGCTCAGCGGTATCGGCGGACGTGCTGAAGCTATTCATCAACATGAAAACCGGCACCTCGCCACCCGTCTGCGCCCGCAACCGAAGGATCTGCCGCGCGATCAAATCGAGGAAGGTGTCCCCGCCACGCACCGGCAGCAGCGACTTCGCTTTTTCGAGCCCCATGCCCGTGCCGAGACCGCCGTTGAGCTTGATGAGCACCGTTTGCTTCAGCAATTCCGACGCACGACATGCCTCCGGAGCCGTGAGTGCCTCCGCCTTCGGCAAATCCTGCGCGGGCTGGATCGTGTCCTCCGGAATCATGCCCGTCTCACCGGCTAGCAAAGCCGCGTAACTGCCACGAAAGGCACGAATCGCCGATTCACTCAGGCCCTCGGCCTGCATTTTTTCGCGGAACGGGGCAAAGGAAGTCTCAAGTCGGTCAGATGGGGAAAGTTGGCTCATGCTTGCTCAACGCTAGAAGCACGCCTACGCATGAGCAAACGCAGAATCGCGATCTAAAGCATCTTACCTCGCCAGCGCCTTCATCAACGCGTCTGCGATGGCTGCCATGCCTTTGTCACCCGGATGATTGGCGACGCCTTCATGCTTGAATTCGCGCTCGGCTCGACCGAAGAGGCTCTTGTCTTTCGCAAGGGCGCTGAGGTCCGCGTAGATGCCGCTCACGGCATCGCAGGCACCACGAAGTGCCCCGTCCTTGGCCGCGTCTGCCCAGAAACAACTGCGCACGAGGATCTCCGGCTTCCGATCCCCTTTGAGCGTGGTCAGCAGCTTCGTGACAGCGTCTTGGAGCTTCGTTTTCTCCTCTACCGTCTTCAAAGCAGGCACGTTTTCGCCGATGGCGAGCACGATGAGGTCCGCCTGGAAGTCGACGGCTTCCTTGAGCTTCGCCGCGAAGTCGTAGC
>JBJONJ010000038.1:0-4113 GCA_046051905.1 Verrucomicrobiota bacterium | reverse complement strand
GCGGGCAGCTACAAGCTCGCCGAGCGGGCGCTCAGCGCTCTTTCTTCGCATTCGAGGGCGCGGCGAGGAATTTGCGGACCTCGTTGAAGAAACCGTCGGGACTTGGCTGCTCGCTCGCATGATTTCGAGCGCCTTCGAACCAGCCTTCCGTGCTCGGTGTATGCTTGCGGGCCACAGCCAGGAGAAGATCGAGACTGATGGGCACCGGCTTGCCACTGTGAATGGCGGCGGAGAGGGCGAGTTCCGCAGCACGATCAAAGACCCATTTCAAATCGGCCCCGGTGAAACCTTCGGTGGCTTCCACAAGGGAAGCGGTGTCGAAATCGGCCATCGGTTTGTCCTTGGCGAGGAGGTCGATGATCTGTGCACGGGCCGGTGCATCCGGCGGGGGCACAAAGATGGCCTGATCAAAGCGACCGGGACGGCGGAAGGCCGGATCGAGCGCCCAGGGCTGGTTGGTGGCACCGATGACGAGCACGCGCTGGTTCTCGCTGCGGATGCCGTCCATCTCATGCAGGAACTGGTTCACGAGGCTGCGCATCTGGCTCTCGCGGATCTGACGGCGATCCTGCGCGAGGCTGTCGAGGTCGTCGAAGATCATCACACAAGGCGCATTGGCCCGGGCGGTTTCGAAGAACTGGTGGAGATTACGCTCCGGGTTGCCGTAGTAGGGATCGAAGACCTCGTGAAGGCCAACGACGAGGTAGTTGCAGGCCACTTCGCCAGCAACGGCACGGAGGATGAGTGTCTTGCCGCAGCCAGGCGGGCCATAGACGAGGATGCCACCGCCGGTTTTGCGACCGTAGGCTTTGTAGAGATCGGGAAATTGGAGCGGGTAGGTGATTTTGAGGCGGATCTCTTCTTTGAGCTCATCCATACCGCCGACGTCATCAAAGGTGAGCGTGCTGCGATTCGGGTCATCGGGGCCAAAGAAGGTCTCCGGGCGCCAATCGCCTTGAGGATCCACGAAGGCCTCTTCGCCAAATTCTTCCGCATCGGCTCCGTTGGCTGGCTCAGAGCTGGCAGGCTCAGGAGCGGGTGCCGGGGCGGTTTTGCGGGCATCGCGGACGGTGCGGCCCAGTTCGCGTTCCAGTGTGGGATCACTCACCGTGCCGTCGATCTGCGCCGCATGGTCAAAGTGCTCGACGGCCTTCTTGCGATCCCCTTCAGCCAGGTAAACGCGGGAGAGCAGCAGATGTGCCTGGGCATTTTCGGGTTCGAGGAAGAGCACCCGTTCAGCGCGGACGGCGGCACCGGAGGTTTCCCCCTCCAGAAAGAGCACACGGGCCATGCCGAGCTGGGCATCGGTGTGATCTGGGGAGAGCTCGAGCGCACGTCCGAAGGTGGCACGTGCCTCATCGAGCTTCATTTCCTCCAGGCAGGAGCGGCCGTGAAGAAGCAGCAGCGAGAGATTGTTCGGCGACTGGTTCAGCGCGTCGCGGAGGGCGGAGGAGTCTGGCATGGGGTCTGGGTCTGAGTTAGCACCTCGAACGTTGAACATTCAACATCGAACATTCAGAGCGAGAGAAGCCTCACATCTCCAAAAAGTTACGAAGCAATTTCTTGCCATCCTGGGTGAGGATGGACTCTGGATGGAACTGCACCCCGTGGATGGGCAGTTCCTTGTGCCTCAGGCCCATGATCTCCGATTCGTCGTCACTACAAGTGGCGGTGATTTCCAGGCAAGACGGCAGCGTGGCACGTTTGACCAGCAGGGAATGATAGCGTGTGGCCTCGAAGGGCTCCGGCATGTTTTTGAACACCGAGGTGCCGTGATGGCGGATCATCGAGGTCTTGCCATGCATCAGACGCTCCGCCCGCACCACCTCACCGCCGAAGACATGTCCGATGGCCTGATGCCCGAGACAGACCCCGAGAAGGGGCGTGGCTTTGCCAAAGCGCTCGATCACCGCGCAGCTGATGCCAGCTTCCTTCGGCGTGCAGGGCCCGGGGGAGATGCAAATGTGATCCGGCTTGAGCTTCTCGATTTCATCCAAGGTGACCTGGTCGTTGCGCCGGATCTCCATGATGGCACCCATCTCGCCGAAGTATTGCACGAGGTTGTAGGTGAAGGAATCGTAGTTGTCGATGATCAGCAGCATGTGGCGAGGGAGGATTAGAAGCCGCGGAGGGTGAGGAGGCGGTCGAGTTGGGCTTGGAAAGCGGGGATGTCGGCAGGTGGCGGCTGGTAGCCGGGAGCAGGGCCGCGCATGCCGAAGCGGCCCATTTGGTCCATGAACCACATCACGGTGTTGCCATCGCTAAAGGTCGCCTTGCCGCTGACCAGCGCTCCGGCGGGCGGGATTTCATCCACCGTGACCTGCAAAGAGCCCGCGGTAGCATCTGGAGCCGCGGGCTGCTCAAATTCGGTGTCTTGCAGATCCCCTTCGACAGGCGCGGGGGCAGGCTCTGGCTTCTTTTCCTCCTCGGGCGGTTTCTCACGCGGCTTTTCCTGAAGCTTAACCCCCAACTCGAGAATGAGCAAACGGGCCTCCATGTAGGTGAGCGTGAGGCCGAGCTCGCTGCGGAGGCGATCTTGAATCTGGTTCAGGTTGGCACCTTCAGCAGCCCAGGCGGCGATTTGCTGGCGTTGTTCGGGAGTGGGGGAGTACATGTGGCGTGGGACAGGTGGGAGATCAGCCGTTCATCTTGTCGGTGATGATATGAGAGAGAGCGGAGGCCTTCTCGCTCAGCCGCTTGATCTCGTCATGCGTGAGAGCCTTGCCTTCCGGCACATCCACCATGGGCATCATCTCCTCGATGCCTTTGCGCAGGTCGATGAGGTTCGGGTTCCTCAGAAGGGATGGATGCAGGCTGTCGAGGCTGCTCAGGTAGTATTCGAGAATATCGCGCCGTGTGAGCTGGCGGGTCTTTTCCTCCGCATAGTCCATCGCGATGGTCTTGGTGGACATCTCAAACGCCCGCAGCCATCCGCCGAGGCTGATGAGGTGCGCGATATCGACGTCCCGAAGCATGACCATCTCTGCCTCCACATCCGCCTGGGTGCGGGCGAGTTCCTCTTTGAGGTCATCCCACTCGCCGCGGAGACTGTGTTCAAACAAGCTCTGGGTGTGCTTGTTCATCCGACCGCCGGCACCGAGGGCCTTGCCATATTTGATCATGGCACGGCCGACGAATTCCATCTCATCCACCTTCTCGGTCTGAACGATCAGAAAGCCGTCGGCGATAAGCGTGCCGAGTCCGAGCGAGACGATGACACGATCCGCCGGCGTCTTGTCAGTAAACGGGCGCTTCAACTCGTCATACTTCAGCTTTCCCACCTTGCTCAGCATGTCGAACAGCTTGCGGATGGAGGGCGTGGTGAATTCGTTCACGCCAAACTCCTCTCTCACATGCTCATCCCCAAGAACATCATCCGGAATGGGCGTTTTCGATCCCGGCGGCGGCGGGGCGGGCGGTGGCGAGGCCTCCTGACCAGCAAGAGGCAGCGCTAGCGCGATCAATAGCGCCAGGGGAAGCGAAAAACGGGCAAGTAGGCCGGGGGTCATGAGGGCGATGATACGGGGGTGGTTGGGGATTTCCAGCGGCACATCTGGGTTTCTATGCCGTCCATCTCCTCTGCCCTGACCGAGCATCTACTCCGTCTGGTATCCGATAAAGTGGCTGCCTCGTGGAGCGGGCGAGATCAAAGAACAGCTGCATCCCGATTTGCAGCCCGACCTCGATGCCATCGCCCACCTGAGCCGGAAGCTCGCTTGCGATCTCTTTTTCGCCATGGCGCTCAATGGCCCGAAGGTCGAAAAGCGCCAGGTGCTGCTCGGCCACTTCGTCGATGTGGGCGCGGAGCTTTTCGTCTGGAGTTGTGGGTTGGCGCATGCGGAGAGCCGCATCACGGATGCCAGCACGCCGGAGCATGAAATCGCCAAACTCGTGCGTCTCGTGCGCTTCTTCGGCAAAATCACCCGCGAACGCATCGCGGCCAGTTTCGCCAAACTGCCTGCCGGACTCGATGTCGAAAGCTGGAAGGTCGCGCAGGAGGTTTGAGGCTCAGAACGATGCAAAGGAACGAGACTCGCGACAGCGTCCTGGAGTGCGCCGGGCCTCCGGCGCTTTCGAGCGTCTCTTGGACTGCGAAAAGCTCCAGAGGACTGG
>JBJONJ010000037.1:0-6688 GCA_046051905.1 Verrucomicrobiota bacterium | reverse complement strand
GGAGGAGCTGAAGAAGAGCCTCCTGCATCAGGCCTTTGCCGGGGAGCTGTGAGCTGCCTGACGACGTTTCATGCCTAGCAAACAGCCGCTTTCTTTACACGAGTGACGGAACGTGATAAGGAAAAGCAGCTTTTCTATTCATGTCAGTCCTTTCTCCCCTGCCTCTCACGCATGTGGCCTCCTTGGAAACGAGGGCGGTGTGGACGGCTCTGACCGAGGCGCACCGGCATCTGGCCGAGCTGAAGGGGCTATGCGAGTCGCTGCCGAACCAAGGCATCCTGCTGGACACCCTGGGCATTCAGGAGGCCAAGGACAGCTCGGAGATCGAGAACATCATCACCACCCACGATGAGCTGTATGCCTCCCAAGGCGATGCCGCCGTGACTCCGGCGGCCAAGGAGGTGAGGCACTATTTCAGCGCTCTGCGCACGGGCCACGAGGCGGTGAAAGCCAGCGGTCTCATCCGCCTGGAGACCGTGCTAGCCGTGCAGGCCGAGCTGGAGCAGAACCGCGCCGGTCTGCGCAGGCTGCCGGGCACCGTTTTGAAGAACGAATCCACCGGGCAGACGATCTACGAGCCTCCGCAAGACGCCGCCGAGGTGGAGTCGCTGATGGGGAACCTCATTGATTTCATCCACGCGGAAGACGGGCTCGATCCGCTGCTGCGAATGGCGATCACGCACCACCAGTTTGAGAGCATCCATCCCTTTTACGACGGCAATGGCCGCACCGGGCGCATCCTGAACCTGCTGATGCTGCAACGCGACGGGCTGCTGGACCTGCCGGTGCTCTACCTGAGCCGCTACATCACCCTGACCAAGCCGGACTACTACCGGCTGCTGCAAACGGTGCGTGACGAAGACCGCTGGCAGGACTGGTGCCTCTACCTGCTGCGCGGCGTGTCCGTGACCTCCCGCAGCGCCATCTCCCTGGTGAAGGCTCTGCGGGATCAGATGCTGAAAACCAAGCACGAGCTGCGTGAGCGCCTGCCGAAGCTCTACAGCCAGGATTTGCTCAACAATCTCTTTCGCCATCCCTACACCAAGATTGAGTTCATCGAGCGTGACCTGGGGGTCTCACGAATCACCGCCGCGAAGTATCTGGAGCAGCTCACTGTGAATGGCATGCTGCGGAAGCAAAAGATGGGCAAAACCAACTTCTACATCAACGAACCGCTCTTTGCCCTGCTCAGCCAGGTCAGCCTCGACATGCCATGAACGAAGCCGAAACCCGCGCCGAGCTGATCGATCCCGCCCTGAAGGCGGCAGGCTGGGGCGTGGTGGAGGGCAGCCGCATCCGGCGGGAGTATGTCATCGTTCCCGGACGCCTCGAAGGCAAAGGCAAGCGCGGGAAGGTGCTGAAGGCGGACTACATCCTCGAATACCGAAACACCAAACTGGCCGTGGTGGAGGCCAAGGCAGTCACAGAAGCCATCACCGAAGGTGTGGGCCAAGCCAAAGACTAAGCCGGGAAGCTGGCCATCCGCTTCACCTATGCCACGAACGGCAACGGCATCTACGCCATCGACATGCAGACGGGCGCGGAGGGCGATGTGGAGACCTACCCGTCGCCCGAGGAACTATGGAATCGCACCTTTGCCAAGCCGGATGCGTGGCGGGATCGTTTTGCCGCCGTGGCCTATGAGGACAAAGGCGGCTCGCATCCCGGACGCTACTATCAGGACACGGCCATCGAACGCGTGCTGGAGGCCATCGGTGACGGGAAGGATCGCGTCCTGCTCACGCTCGCCACGGGCACCGGGAAGACCTTCATCGCCTTCCAGCTCGCCTGGAAGCTCTTTCACGCCCGCTGGAACCGCAGCGGCGAGCCGACCCGCCGCCCGCGCATTCTCTTCCTCGCCGACCGGAACATCCTCGCCAATCAGGCTTACAATGCCTTCTCCGCCTTTGAGGACTCGAACCCCGGCTCGCTGGTGCGCATCAAGCCGGAGGACATCCGCAAAAAGGGCAAGGTGCCGAAGAACGGCAGCGTGTTCTTCACCATCTTCCAGACTTTCCTGAGTGGGCCAATGGAGGGTGCCTACTTCGGTGAGTATCCGCCGGACTTCTTCGACTTCATCATCATCGACGAGTGCCATCGCGGCGGTGCGAACGACGAAAGCACCTGGCGGGACATTTTGAACTACTTCCAGCCGGCGGTGCAGCTCGGCCTCACGGCGACACCGAAGCGAAAGGACAACGTGGACACCTACCAGTATTTCGGTGAGCCGGTCTTCACCTACTCGCTGAAGGACGGCATCAACGACGGCTTCCTGACACCCTTCCGCGTGAAGCAGATCAGCACGACGCTCGACTCCTACACCTGGACGCCCGATGACAAGGTCATGGAAGGCGAGGTGGAGGCCGGAAAGCTCTACGGCGAGAGCGAGTTCAACAAGAAGATCGAGATCAAGGAGCGTGAACGCAAACGCGTGGAGCTGTTCATGTCCCAGATCGACCAGACGCAGAAGACGCTGGTCTTTTGCGCCAGCCAGGAGCACGCCCTGCTGGTGAGGGACCTGATCAACCAGACCAAGACGAGCAAGGACCCGCACTACTGCGAACGCGTGACTGCCAACGACGGCGAACGCGGCGAGGAGCACCTGCGGGACTTTCAAGACAACGAAAAGAGCATCCCCACCATCCTCACCACCTCGCAGAAGCTTAGCACCGGCGTGGATGCGCGGAACATCCGCAACATCGTGCTCATGCGCCCGGTGAACTCGATGATCGAGTTCAAGCAGATCATCGGCCGCGGCACGCGTCTCTTCGACGGGAAGGACTACTTCACGATCTATGACTTCGTGAAGGCTCACGAGCACTTCCACGATGAAGAGTGGGACGGACCACCTGCCGAGCCGGAGAAGTGCGCGACCTGCGGGCAGTATCCCTGCGCCTGCGTGAAGCCTCCGCTGGAACCCTGCCCCGAGTGTGGTGAGCGGCCCTGCGTGTGCCTTTGCCCGAAGTGCGGTCGGCATCCCTGCGAGTGCGAGCGCAAGAAGAAGGCGAAGGTGAAGCTGGCCGATGGCAAGGAGCGCAGCATCCAGCACATGATGATGACCACCTTCTGGCATCCCGACGGCACGCCGATGAGTGCGCAGCAATTCATCGAGCTCCTGTATGGCAAGCTGCCCGATTTCTTCCAAGACGAGACCGAGCTACGCACTCTCTGGCGCCAGCCGGATACCCGCAAGAAGCTACTCGATGGCCTCGCGGAGAAGGGATTCGGCAAAGACCAGCTCACCGAGATGCAAACGGTGATCGACGCCACCCACAGCGACCTGTTCGACGTGCTGGCCTACGTCGCCTACTGCCTGCCGCCGCTCACCCGCGAGCAACGAGCCGCCAAGGCGAAGGTGGAGATCAGCACGCACTTCAACAGCAAGCAGCAGGTCTTCCTCGACTTCGTGCTCTCCCACTACGTCAGCAACGGCGTCGATGAACTCGACCAGGACAAGCTGCCGCCGCTGCTCAAGCTCAAGTATCACAACTCCATCGCCGACGCCGTGGCCGACCTCGGCAACGACGTGGGGCAGGCCTTCGTGGGCTTTCAGAAGTATCTGTATCAGGACGTGGCGTAACGAATAAAAAACGCCGCGTGAGATGTCTCACGCGGCGTTTTGGCTTTTGGAAGATTACTTCGCGGGTGCTGGCGCAGGTGCTGGTGCGGCAGCGCCAGCGACTGGTGCATCGGGAGCCTTCGTGATGGGCTCGCCTTCCTTGTGATGGCTGAGGACGAAGGCGGTGACTTGGCTGACTTTTTGCACGCCGAGCACGGCTTCCCACGCGGCCATGCCCTTGGTGATGTCAGGCGAGCCTTTGCGGACGATCTTGAAGATCTCGGTGGGCTTGCCGCCATACTTCCATTCCTGGTCATGCAGAGCGAGGCCGGGGAGTTTGGCTCCGGCAAGTGTGCTGGTGAGGTCGGGGCCGTGGCAGGTGACGCACATGCCGGGGGTCATGAAGACCGCTTTGCCAGCCTCGACGACCTGCGGATCACGGGATATGGCCCAGAGCTGCTCGTCGGTGATATTTTCGGTTTGCTTGTCACGAGCGGCTTTTTGCTCGGCGATGACTTTGTCCATCTCGTCCTGGTCGGAGCTGCCGATGCCGAGCTGGTAGTAGCAGAGCCAGTGACCGATGAACCAGACGATGGTGATGTAGAGCGTGAAAAGCCACCAGTTCGGGAGCTTCTGATCATACTCCTGGATGCCGTCATAGACGTGATCGCGGAGTTTCGGCTCGTTGGAGGAGGATGTGGGATGAGTGTCCATGGCTAAAAATTAGTCGTCGAGTGGCAGGTGGGACATGTGTTCGGACTTCTCCTTGCGCAGCAGCATGCCGCGCACGGACATGACAGCGAAGACCACACCGGTGGTGGCAAAGGCGATCAGGGGGATGATCGCGTGCCAGTTTTCGTAGATGATGCGCTTGTACATGGCGGAAGGGATGAGAGATGAGCGAACAGGTGTGAGCGATCAGGGTTTGACCATGGCGCTGCGGGCCTTGTCGGGATTCACCGGCGTGAGCGGGAAGGGGACTCCGCCACCGCTCTTCTTGGTGAGAACCTCTTCGACGGCAGGCGTGTCATACTGGCCGAGCTTTTGCAGGTAGGCGATGATGGCGACCATCTCGCTGTCGGGGCGGACGACGATGTTGGTCTTCTTGAGGTCCTCGGCGATGGCAGCGCCTTGCTCGAGCGCTTTCATCTTGATGCTGGTGGCATCCATGACGGGATAAGGCACGCCGAGGTGGGTGAGGACGGCGATCTTCTTTGGCAGGGCGTTTTGATCGAAGGGCTTGTCCTTGAGGTGCGTGTAGGCGGGCATGTTGGACTGCGGGGACATGGAACGCGGGTCCATCATGTGCTCGTAGTGCCAGGAGTTCGGGCGGGCACCGCCTTCGCGGGCGAGATCCGGACCGGTGCGCTTGGAGCCCCATTGATAAGGATGATCGTAGATGCTCTCGCCGAGGCGGGAGTAGTCGCCGTAGCGCATCACATCGGGGACGAGCGTGCGGATCATCTGCGAGTGGCAGTTGTAGCAGCCTTCGGAGACATAGATGTCGCGGCCGGCGAGCTCGAGGGGCTCATAGAGCTTCTGGATGCGGTCCTCCATGTTCTTCGCCGTGTTCACGGTGATGGTGGGGATGAGCTGGATGAGGCCGCCGATGACCACCGCGACGAAGGTGAGGATGGTGAAGGGCAGGTAGTTGTGGAGGAGCTTCTCATACCAGAACGACCAGTTCTGATGGGCGCTCTTGAAGCGTTTCACGGCCATGAAGGCGAAGATGCAGGCGCACACGAGGGAGGCGATGTCCGCGCCCTTGGGCAGGAAGAGCCAGCCGCAGACGAGGAGGATGCCGCCGATGGAGTAGGTGAGCGGGTCGTTGAAGAAGGTCTCGCCGAGGCTCATCTTCTGGCTGCTGTCATGCTGGATGACGGCGACTTCGCGGACTTCGTTGGTGGCTTTGCCGGAACGGATGGTCTTCCAAAGGTTGATGCACATCACGATCCAGCCGACGAGGAACATGGCACCGCCGATGACACGCAGACCCATGAGCGGACGGATGGCTTGAAGCGTGTCGAGGAAGGTGTTTTTCAGAGCGAGACCATCCGGCGTGACCTGACTAAGCATGAGGCCCTGCATGATGCCGCTGATCCACATGGCGACGACGTAGAGCAGGATGCCGAAGGTGCCGATCCAGAAGTGGAAGTTCGCCATCGGGACGGAGTAGAGCTTCGTGTTCCACAGACGCGGAGCGAGCCAGTAGAAGAGGCCGGCGGCCATGAAGCCATTCCAGCCGAGAGCACCGCTGTGCACGTGGCCGATGGTCCAGTCGGAGTAGTGGGAGAGGGCATTGACGGCGCGGATGGAAAGGAGCGGGCCTTCAAAGGTGGACATGCCGTAGAAGGTGACGCCGGCGATGAAGAATTTGATCACGGGGTCCGTGCGAAGCTTGTCCCAAGCACCACGGAGAGTGAGGAGGCCATTCAGCATGCCGCCCCACGAAGGTGCCCACAGCATGAGGCTGAAGAACATGCCGAGGTATTGCAGCCACTTTGGCAGGGCGGTGTTCAGCAGGTGGTGAGGACCGGCCCAGATGTAGAGGAAGACGAGGGACCAGAAGTGAACGATCGAGAGGCGATACGAATAAACCGGACGTTCCGCCGCTTTTGGCAGGAAGTAGTACATGATGCCGAGGATCGGCGTGGTGAGGAAGAAGGCGACCGCGTTGTGCCCATACCACCACTGAACAAGGCCATCCTGCACGCCGGCGAAGACGCCGTAGCTGTGCGTGAGGCTGGTGGGGATGGAGAGATGGTTGACGATGTAGAGCATTGCCACGGTGACGATGGTGGCGATGTAGAACCACAGGGCCACGTAGAGCGTGGGCTCGTTCCGCTTGTGCAGCGTGAGGAAGAAATTGATCGCGAAGACGACCCAGATGACCGCCACGGCCACATTGATCGGCCAGATGAGCTCGGCGTATTCCTTGCCTCGGGAGAAGCCGAGCGGCAGGGTGATGGCGGCGGCCACGATGATGAGCTGCCAGCCCCAGAAGTGGATGGCGGAGAGTGTGTCATTGCCCATGCGCACCTTGCAAAGGCGCTGCGTGGAGTAGTAAACGCCGGCGAACATCATGTTTCCCACGAAGGCGAAGATGGCCGCGTTCGTGTGCAGCGGGCG
>JBJONJ010000036.1:0-5414 GCA_046051905.1 Verrucomicrobiota bacterium | reverse complement strand
GCCACATTGTAGAGACGACCTTCCACCAGGAGCGGCAGGCCGGTGACAATGAGCGCATCGCAATCCGTGGTGGCATCTGCCAGCATCGCGAGGGCCTGCATGGCCTGGGTGCGCAGCGTCTGCGTGTGAAACAGATCGCCGCAGGAGTAACCGGTGAGGCTGAGCTCGGGAAAAACGATCACGCGACAGCCATCGGTCGCGAGACGACGAACCTCCTTGGCCATGATGACGGCGTTTTTACCCGGATGACCGAGCACCAGCTCCGGTGACACGGCGGCGACACGGACAAAGCCGTGCGATTCACGGATTTCGGCGGCGGAAGGCTTGCGGGCTGGCATGGGCCGCTAGGCTAGCACGGCTTTGGCAGCGCTGCACACGGGGAAAAAGGGCCGCCGGGCATGGAAGAACTGAAAATGGAGGAACTGAGGATGGGGAGAATGGTCTGAGGCTTTGTGGCCATTCCTCCATTTTGACCCATTCCCAGTTTTCAGTTCTTCCATCGTCCTGGACTGCTTTTCAGTGGTTCCATGAGAACTCGGTGGCGTTCATGAGCGTCCAGTAGAGATCGCTCAGGGTATTGCTGCGCCTGCCGTTTGATTTGGCGGAGGCGAGCAGGGCTTCGAAGTGAGTGGCCTCGCCTGGAGTGGGCTGGCGGGTGAAGATGGCGAGGTAGGCGCTTTCGATGGCGGTGCGGTCATCGGGGGATAGCAGGCCGATGCGGGTGCTGGCGGCGGTGAGCGGGTTGTTCTTCACGTTGTCGGTGACCATGTTGCCATTCATGAGCAGCAGGCGCTGCGGGATGGTGCCGCCGCCGTCATCGAAGTCGTCCTCGCCGCGGTCGCCGTAGCGTTTGACGAAGTTTCCCACGTCGATGTTCCGTTTGATGCGGAAGAGCACATGGGCCTCCGCGTCGAGGGTGCCGAGCGAGGCGGCCTGGATGACGCTGCCGGCCATCTGCTCCGGCCGCAGCCGCGTGACGGGAAAGGCGGCCCAGTGCCTCTCCGCCTCGGGATGGTCGCTGAGGCTGGAGGCGGCAAACACCCGCGTGGAGGTGATGACGCGGATGAGGCGGTGCAGGTCGTAATCATGCGCGATGAAATCCTCGGCGATGAGTTCCATGCCTGGAGGGAAGGGGCCTTCGAGCGGGATGTCATCGACGGGGGTGACGAGCGGCTTGTTGAAGAGCAGCGCCCAGAAGCGGTTCACGACGGCACGGGCGAAGGCCTTGTTTTCTTTGGCGGTGATCCAATCGGCGAGTCGTGACCTCGGCGTGCCTTTCTCCGGCATCAGCTCGGGCTTCCAGGGCACTTGGGTGGAGATCACCGCGGGCTCGGTTTCGCCGAGGTATCGCGTTTTGTATTGCTGCTTCGGATCGTCACGCAGACCGGTGAGGTCGAATTTGGTCTGGCCAAAATAAGCCGCGAGCTGGTGGAAGTCGCTCTGCTTCCAAGGGCTGCCGAGCTTGCCGTCGTGGCACTCCACGCAGTCGATGCGCACGCCGAGGAAGGCGCGGCTGATCTTCGCGGCGAGTTTTTTCTCGTCAGGGCCTTTGCC
The DNA here is from genome assembly GCA_046051905.1 of Verrucomicrobiota bacterium. GTDB lineage: Bacteria > Verrucomicrobiota > Verrucomicrobiia > Verrucomicrobiales > Verrucomicrobiaceae > Prosthecobacter. Next base: position 3,860 of record JBJONJ010000036.1, on the reverse strand, counting down.
GGGCTCGTTGGTGACGGTGATGAAGTTTACCGCGGGGCTGGTCGTCCACACGCCCTTCGATCCGATCAAATCACGCACGATGCGGTCATACGGCCGGTTTTGCAGCAAGGCGTCGCTGAGCCACTCGACAAGCCGCCGGCGGCGATAAATCAAAAACGGCCCGTTTTCCGTGCCGACATACACGCGGGCGAGACGCTCGGCGAGGTAGTCGCTGGTGCGTCGATCAGCCAGGAGACGTTCGAGCCATTGTTGAGGCACGTTTTCGCCTTTCAGGGTCTGCACCACACGGATCTCTTCCAACGAAGGAATGCTGCCGGTGAGGGCGAGGGACAGCCGACGGAAGATCGTGAGATCATCGGCACGAGGCGCTGGCGGGATGTTTTTCGTGGCCCAGTCTGTCTCAAAGGCCGCGTCCACCTTGGCGGCGGGCCCTTTGGCATCATCCGATGCGGCGGGAATCGTTTTGCCGGCGGGCTTTTCGAGCCATTTCCAAGCGACGAGCCCGGTGCCGGCCGCGAGGACGGCGAGCACGGCCGCATTGCGCAGCCAGACGAGTACCGGTGAGGATGGGTGGACGGGATTCACGGTCGTCGGTTGAACTCCGGCGCGGAGCATCCGTTTCTGCCGCGTGGCTGACAAGAGCCTTTTCGAGGCTCAGTCATTGTAAAACACGAGGCTCATGATGGCCCAGCCTTCGGGCGTCTTGATGAGCGTGAAGCAGTCCGTGCCGTTGACGACGCGGGAGCCCTGCGTGAGCCTCCAGCGCACGGAGGCCTGCGCGGTGCGGTCGTCCATGAGGATCTTCATGTCGGTGGGCACTTCCGTCATCGGTTCGCGGGCGGTGGCGTGGCCCATTTTCTGACCGTGGAGGAAGTCGGTGAGGCCCTGTGTCTGTGGCACGCCGTTTTGCACGAAGGAAACGCGGGCCTGAGGATGGAAGCAGGCGCCGTAACCATCCATGTCCTTCGCTGACCAGGTGGAGAAGTAGCGCTCCAGGAAGGTGCGGACGGCGGGCTCATCGCGATGTGCGGCCGTTGTTGGCGTGCAGGAGATGAGGAATGACGAAATCAGAGCCGAGCAAAGCGAGACAGCCAGCAACGCGAAGCGTTTGCTGCCCCGCAGGGGGGAGCGTAGCGAAGCAATGACGAATGACGAAAGAATGCCGAAGGCCGAATGACGAATGGCGAATTCGGGCTTCGAGCTTCGGATTTCCTTCGTCATTCGGATTTCCTCATTCGTCATTAAAAGGTCTCTTCCTCCACGCCGAGCAGCGCGAGGATGCGGTTGAGGTCCTCCGGGCCGTAGTAGTCGATCTCGATGCGGCCTTTTTTGTCGCCGTGATGGATGGCGACATTCGTGGAAAGGTGGGACACGAGCTTTTGCTCCACGGCGGCGATGGCGCGGTCGAATTCGCCCTCAGCCGGTTTTGGCGGTTTCGGGGGTGGCGGGTGGAGGATGGCGTTCACCGCCTTCTCGGTGGCGCGGACGGTGTAGCTCTTCTGGACGATCTCCTTGGCCAGGTGGAGCTGCTCCTCGGCATTCTTGAGGCCGAGAAGGACCTTTGCATGGCCGGTGGTGATGGCGCTGGAGGAGAGCATGTCCTGCACGGCGGTCGGCAGGTCGAGCAGGCGGATGGCGTTGGCCACCGTGGCGCGGTTTTTTCCCACACGCTGCGCGATGTCCTCCTGCTTCATGCTGAAGTCCCGCGAGAGGCGGGCATAGGCCTGGGCCTCTTCGATGGGATTGAGGCCCTCGCGCTGGAGGTTCTCGATGAGGGCCATCTCGAGCACATCCTTGTCACTGGCCTCGCGGGCAATGACGGGGACCTCTTTGAGGCCGAGCTCGCGTGAGGCGCGGAAGCGGCGCTCACCGGCGATGAGCTCGAGCTTGCCCGCCACGCGGCGGACGATGAGCGGCTGGATGATGCCGTGCTCGCGGATCGAGTCCATCAGCTCGGCGAGCTGCTCTTTGACGAATTCTTTGCGCGGCTGGAGCGGGCTGGGGACGATCAATTCGAGCGCCACCCGCTGCACGACATCCCCCGGGGCAGGCTGCGAAAGCACGGGCGGCCGCGCCACCCCGCCCACCGCCGTGGGCGCCGAGATGAGTGCTCCGAGTCCTTTTCCAAGCGCAGGTTTTGCCATAAGGGCGCGAGACTAGAAAGCATGCCGTGGCATGCAAACCGGAATCGTGGTCATTTCGGTCACCCGGCTGGCGTGAAGCCCTCCTTGCGTGCGATTTGAGCCGTGCTAGCCTCGCGGTCCTCAAATCATCCACCTCGCACGCATATCATGGGCAAAACTCTCTTCGCCAAAGTCTGGGAATCGCATTCGGTCGGCACGCTCGCCAACGGCCAGACCCAGCTCCTCATCGACACGCATCTCGTCCATGAAGTGACCAGCCCGCAGGCCTTTGGCATGCTGCGTGATCTCGGCCTGAAGGTGGCCTACCCGCACCGCACCTTCGCGACGGTGGATCACATCGTGCCCACGGACAGCCAGGTGGCTCCTTTTGCCGATCCTTTGGCGGAAGAAATGATCCAGGAGCTGAACAAGAACGCCAAGGAGACCGGCATCACTTATTTCAATCTCGCCAGCGGCAAGCAGGGCATCGTCCACGTCGTCGGACCGGAGCAGGGCATCACCCAGCCCGGCACCACGATCGCCTGCGGCGACAGCCACACGGCCACGCACGGCGCTTTCGGCGCGATCGCCTTCGGCATCGGCACCACGCAGGTGCGTGACGTGCTCGCCACGCAGACGATGGCGCTTAGCGTCATGAAAGTGCGCCGCATCAATGTGGACGGCCAGCTCAAACCCGGCGTGTATTCCAAAGACGTCGCGCTGCACATCATCCGCCTGCTCGGTGCCGGTGGTGGCAAGGGCTACGCCTATGAATACGGCGGCAGCTTGTTCGACAGCTTCACGATGGAAGAGCGCATGACCGTCTGCAACATGGCCATCGAAGGCGGTGCCCGCTGTGGTTATGTGAATCCGGATGAGAAGACCTTCGAGTATCTCAAAGGCCGCCCCTACTCCCCGAAGGACGCGGAGTGGGACAAGGCCGTCGCGCAATGGCGTGCCGTGGCCTCCGACAAGGACTGCGTCTATGACGACGTGGTGAACATCAAAGCGGAGGACATCCCGCCGACCGTCACCTGGGGCGTCAGCCCGGACCAAGCCATCGCCGTGACCGAAAACGTGCCGTCTGTGGCCGATGCGAAGACCGCCACGCAGCGTGAATCGACCGAAGAAGCCCTCGCCTACATGAAACTGCAGGGCGGAGCGCCGATCAAAGGCACAAAGATTGACGTGGCCTTCATCGGCAGCTGCACGAACGGCCGCCTGAGCGATTTCCGCGAAGTGGCGAAATTCATCAAAGGCCGCAAAGTGGCCGCTGGCGTGAAGGCGATCGCCGTTCCCGGCTCGCAGATCGTGGATGTACTCGCCAAGCAGGAAGGCATCGACAAGGTCTTCAGCGAAGCCGGCTTCGAATGGCGTGCCGCAGGCTGCTCGATGTGCTTGGCGATGAATCCCGACAAACTCATTGGCGACCAACTCTGCGCGTCATCTTCCAATCGCAACTTCAAGGGCCGCCAAGGCAGCCCCACCGGCCGCACGGTGCTCATGAGCCCCGTCATGGTCGCCGCAGCCGCCCTCAGCGGCAGCATCGCGGATGCCCGTGAGGTGTTTGCGATCTAAAAGCGGCTCTCCGTAGCGTTTCCCAGCCACCACCCTTTTCTCCAGCCATGTCCTCTCCGACCTCACGCCGTCATTTCTTCGCTCTCGCTGCCGCCGCGGCGGCCTCCCCGCTGCTTCGAGCTGCCGGTGAGAAGAAGGAGCCGTTTAAGATCTCGCTCG
>JBJONJ010000035.1:0-7646 GCA_046051905.1 Verrucomicrobiota bacterium | reverse complement strand
CTCGGCGGAACGAAGCGTGTCGCGGCTCATGCGCTCGCGGGTGGCGACGTATTGTTTGCGCTCCTTGGGCTCGGTGATGCCGTAGTAGTCGGCCTCCTCTTCGTAAGCAGCACGGAGTTTGGCGTTCACGGCCTCTTTTTCCTCTTTGGTGAGCTCTTTGCGGTCGTAGCCGGGGATCACGACCTTTTCGGTGCGGACGCCGCTGGCCATCATCATCATGGAATCACCCGCCATCATGGCCGGGGCGGCCTCAGAGCCACCTTTGGTGTTAAGAGCGACGGTTTGATAGGGCTTGCCTGTGACCTTCTCGAAGAGCTTCTTCTGGCCGGTGGTGATCACCTCGGCATAGGTGACCTTGCGGCCTTCGTTTTGGATGCGGTTCACCTCGCTGCGGATGGCGTCGGACTTGGCGCGGAGTTCCTTAGCCTTGGCAAGAGCGGCTTCCTGCTCGGGGCCGGGTTTCATGGCCTCGGCCTTGTCCTGGGCTTCCTTCCATTGGGTGCGGGCCTCGGCGTAAAGCTTCTGCTGCACTTCCGTGCGTTCGCGGTTCATGCCATAGATCTTCGCGGCTTTCTGGAGGCCTTCGAGAGCTTGCTCCGGCGTGAGGGCATCGACGCTGTCGGCGATCTTTTTCGCCTGAAGAATGCGCTGCTCCATGGCATCGCGATTGGCCTGGTTGATCATATCCGGGCTCGGATTGATGAGGGTGACAAAGCTGTCCCACATCTGCTCGGCGGTCATGCGGCGGAGGAGCGGTCCAGTGAAATGGTAGGTGCTGCCAGCGGCGTATTCTTCGCGGGACACCTGGGCCTGGTAGGCCTTGGTGTTGTAGAGCACACGCAGGACCGCCTTCATGTCATACTTGAGGTCGATGACGAGCTTTTCGAGGTGCTTCTCCATCTCCGGAACCATCGGCACGGACATGTCCATGAGCTCGTCGAGCGGCTCGATGAGGGCGAGGCCGAAAACACGCTTCCACAGGCGGTTGGCGATGACGGTGGTGAAACGCGGATTCTCCGGGCTGGTCATCCAGCGGGCGTAGGCCTGCAGCGGGGTCTCGCCGGGCTGGCAGACGCAATCGTGGCCCATCATGGTGCCGGAGGAGACGACGGACTTTGGCTTGGCATCGCTATACTGATAGTCATGCGGCAGGGTGAGCTTGGCATCACGGGTGCTCACGCTGGTGTAGCGCATGGTGTCGCGGACATCGTTCATGGCTTCCTGATAGCCACGCTGCTCCTTGCGGAGCTTGTCCTGCACCTCGCGGCGCTTGACCTGCACGACCTTCATGTCGGCCTCATACTTCTTGTAGGCGTCCGTGTAGGTTTTTTCGGCGGCCGCACGCTCCTCCTTGGTCATCTTGCCATTGATCTGCGGACGCTTCGGACGATCTGGCTCCTTGATGGCGGAGCGAGCGGCATCTTCCTGCTCGCGGAGCAGGTCACGCACATCGCCCATGATGCCGCCATTGTAGTCCTGGGTCTGCACGCCGTAAGTGAAGGCGGCCATTTTGAAGAACTGCATCTGCGACCACTTGTCGAAGGGATGGTTGTGGCACTGGGCGCACTCAATGCGGGTGCCGAGGAAGACTCGCGTGGTGTTCGCCATGTTATCCAGCGGCATGCCGCGGTCACGCATGTAGTAGCCGATAGCCCCGTTCTCCCACGCCTTCCCCTGCGCGGCGATCATCTCCGCGACAAATTTGTCATACGGCTTGTTCTCGCGAAGCGACTCCTTCACAAAGTTTGCATAGGCCGCGCCGGTGATCGCCCCGGTCTGGTTGCCGTTGCTGGTGAGGCGGAGCACATCGGCCCAGTAGTTAAAAAAGTGCTGCACGTAGGCTTCGGAGGCGAGCAGCTTGTCGATGAGCTTCGCACGCTTATCGACGGCGTTGTCGCTTAAGAAAGCCTCCGCCTCGCGGGTGGTTGGGATGCGTCCGATGATGTCGAGGTAGATCCGGCGCGCAAAGGTGTTGTCATCCGTGGCAGGGTTGCCCTTCACGCTATGCTTCTTCCAATCGGCGGCCAAAATGGCATCGATTTCCTTGGCGGCGTCGGCAGGCTGGACCTGTGTAGCCGCGACAACCGCGGAGGCAAGGCAGACGAACGCGAGGGGGGTGGCGAGGGGGAGCTTCATGAGGGCATTTACGCCAAAATCGACCTGATATATCACAGGCCATGTAAAAGCTTCACAAGCCACGGAGCCGACTGGCACGAAAAAGGCCGTGGATGACTCCACGGCCCGGCCTCACGAAACTGAGCTCAAAAAGATCAGCGCGGCTTCCGGCGGCGCATCAGTGTCGCGAGGCTAGCGGCGCCGAGCAGCAGGGCTCCACCCGGCTCCGGAATTGGAGCGCATTCGCCATGCAGGGTGACGTTGTCGAGATAAAGCGTGCCACCTTGAGAACCCCAGGTGTAAAGTTCCACATGGTAGGTCTCGCCATCGGCGTCCAACCCCTTCGGGAAGGCGGCAGAGCCGTTGTTGTAGGAAAGGTCGAGGTCGTTCCAAATGCCGGTGTTGTTCAACGCGACCAGGCCGGAAGTGCGATGCTGGATGGCACCGCTGCTGTCTTCCCAAAAGACGGAGCTCTGGATCGAGTCCACCGAGCTGGCCGACGGACGCTTCCAGTCGAGGCTGAAACCGCTGATTGAGATGCTCTCACTGGGATTCACCAGCACGTCGAGGGCAAGCGTGTTCATCTCCTGGCTCAGATCGCTGCGCTCCAAGGAGTAGTCATCTGTCTGGTCCCATCCGTCGAAGCAGCGGAACTTTGAACCGTCCGGACCGTTGTAGAAGCGCAGGCTCTGCGACAGCGTGTTCAGGGATAGATCGGTCGCCACGAGGCAGGGGGCGCAGTAGGTGACCTGGTTCGGGTCGTTGAAATTGTTCAGGCTGTTGTAGTCGTAGAGCACCAGAACGTTCTGGAACGGATTAACGACCTGGGAGAACGCCGACCCAGAAAGGAAGGCAAATGCGGCAAGGGCGAGGAGCAGCTTTTTCATGATGTTCGTGACGTTGAGTTTTGAGGTGGAGACCAGACGCAGATGTGATTCGAGCGACGATGTTTTAGCGACTCATCCGCACTCAAACAATCCCAAATTCGCAAGAATTATCTCATTCGCGGCTCACGATTGAGAATATACTTTTGCAAATGGTCAGCCGACCTGAAAAATCAACTCGGCGTAGTTTCGATCCTCGTTTCAGCCGCCCGCCAGATTCAACCGTCGGAAGAAACCTTTTACGCCCAGCGGGCCTCGCGCATCCTCGATCTCTTGGCCCGCACGCTGCGTGCTCAACTCGCCTCCAGCATGCAGACAGGCCGCATCTTCATCGATTGACTCATCGCGGCGGATGCCGATGGCTACCGCATGGACCCGCCGCTCATGCCGCTCTCCATTCACGAGCAGGCCGGAGGCTTTTACCTGCAACGTGGCGATGCCGCAGCCGCCAAGGCCGCGTTTCAACAAGCGCTTCTCCAGCGTCCACGCAGCGGTTACATCATGCTCGGCCTGGCAAGGGCCGAAAACTCGCTACGAATGGCACCTCGAACGATCAGGCGAAATTCGCCTGGAACCGCGTCATCGAATGCTTTCCTCAGGGTGATTCAAATCTCTCCGCGCTGATGGAAGCCAAGGCTGAGCTGGCAAAGTAAACCCGGTCACCGCTTCACAACGCACTCATCGTGATTCATGAGCGCCTGCACGAGCACGGCCGCGGCAGCGAGTTCAAGCGAAGGCGTCTTCGGCTTCTTCGTGCCCACATCGAGGAGCTTCTTTACGGCTTCGACGCTCTTGGAAAAGTGCGTGAGCTGCTCCGCGTGAAGCTGCTGGCAGATGGAAAGCTCCTTCGCGTCCGGTTTGCGGCTCAGGCAGTGCAGGAAAGCGCTCTCGAGGAGCTTCTTCGTATCGCCTTTGGACTCGCCAAGAAGCTTCTCGGCCAGCACACGGGCGGCTTCGACGAATTGCGGGCCGTTGAGCAGGATCAGCGCCTGTAGCGGGCTGTCCGTGCGCTCGCGTTTCGCGGTGCAAACCGCCCGGCGAGGTGCGTCGAAAGCCAGCATGGCCGGGGGCGGGCTGGTCCGTCGCCAAGTCGTGTAAAGGCTGCGACGGAAGACGGCATCGCCAGCACTGGGGCCGATGGGTTTGAAGGCCTCCGTCATCTCATACGGATACACCGGCGGACCGCCGATCTGCGTTTGCAGCAGGCCGGAAATCGCCAGCGCATTGTCGCGGATCATCTCGGCGCTCAGGCGATGCCGCGGGCCACGGGCCAGCCATTGGTTATCGGGATCATCCGCCATCGTCGCAGCATGGGCGATGCTGCGCTGCTGATAGGTTTGACTGGAGACAATGGTTTGAATGAGTCCTTTCACATCCCAGCCGCTCGCGATGAAGTGCCCCGCGAGAAAATCGAGCAGCTCAGGATAAAACGGACGCTCCCCCTGGCTGCCAAAGTCCTCCGAGGTCTTCACGAGGCCGCGACCAAACAAGCTGGCCCAGATGCGATTCACCGTCACACGGGCTAGGAGCGGATGATTCGGAGCCGTGAGCCACTTCGCGAGGCCCAGCCGGTTCTTCGGCCATTCCGGCTTCATCGGTGGTAAAACGGCGGGGGTGACCGGGGCGACCTCCTCGTCGCGTTTGTCGTATTCACCGCGGATGAGCGTGAAGGCCTTTTTCGGCTGCGGCAGCTCCCGCATGACCATCATTTCTTTTTGGGCTTCGAGGAGCTTCGTGACCTCCGCTCGGCTTTGCAGCAGAGAAGGGTCGGCAGCATCGGACGGATCGGAGACATCTCGGCTAAAGACACGAAAATCATCAATCAAGCCGCCTTTGAAGCCACGATCACGAAACCGCTCCCCGAGCGAAATCGTGTCGCCACCGCCACCCAGGATGTTTTTGGTGAGGTTGTCACGAATCACATCCAGCGCGGCCAGTTTGCCATCGATGAAGATGCGCAGGCCATCGGCCCGGCTGGAGCCGTCATTCGTCACGACGACATGCAGCCACGTCTTCAGCGGGATGGTTTGCTTCGTGCGGATGGAGATCGCATTGCCCGGCCAGAAGTGAATGAGGGACCACTTGAGCTTCCCCTCCTCGATCAACAACTCGTAACCGCGGCTGGCGGCGTCCGTCCACGCCCGCGAGCGATGAAATACCACCGCACGCTCCTTCACATCCGGCGTCTGCATCCAGAGCGACACGCTAAAAGGCTCGTGACGCTGAAAATTGCCCACTTTGGTATCCACCGAATCATCGCCAGTGAATTGTATCGCGCCACCCTCATGCCCCGGCACGAGCTTGTTCTCGCCTTTCAGCGTTGCGGGAGCCTTGGAGTCGATTTGATTCGCCAGCGTGTTCTTTTCCAGCTTGTCGAAGCTGAAGCGAGCGATCTCGCCACGCTGCAAATCGGGCTTTGTGAGAGGCTTCGGGAGCTTCTTTTCCAATTCGACCACCTTCGCCTTGGCGGCGGCCAATTTGGCCTTCGAGGGCGCATCCATCATCATGAGCGTGGGTGTGGGCGGCGAGGGCGTGAAGAACGAATACAGTCCCGCTTCGTCAATGTTTTGGAACATCGAGAACAGCCCGTAATACTCCTTTTGCGCGATGGGATCGTATTTGTGATCGTGACAGCGGGCGCACTCAAACGTAAGGCCAAGAAACGCCGTCGCGAAGGTCTGCACGCGGTCTGCCACATACTCCACGCGGTATTCCTCCTCCATGCTGCCGCCTTCCGCCTCCTGCTGATGAAGCCGATTGAAGGCCGTCGCGAGGACTTGCTCATCCGTGGCCTGCGGTAGCAGGTCGCCAGCGATCTGCCAGGTCACAAACTGGTCGAAGGGCAGGTTGTCGTTCAGCGCCTTCACCACCCAGTCCCGCCACGGCCACACGTCCCGCTCCCGATCCACCTGAAAGCCATACGAGTCCGCGTAGCGAGAGACATCGAGCCAATCCGAAGCCCACTTTTCTCCGAAGGAGGGAGATTGAAGCAGTTGGGGAATGAGATCGGTCGGATCAGTCCGATCAGACGGATCAGGCGGAAGGCCCGTGAGATCAAAATACAGCCTCCGCCGCAGCGTCGATGCTTCCGCCCTCGCCTGGAGCTTCAAGCCACGCTGCGCCAGCCCTGCGCTCACGATCTCGTCGATACGCTTCGCAGCCTCTGGAATCAGGATTCTCGAATCAGGAATCAGGAATGAAGTGAAGCTCCAATGCGCCTCGTATTCCGCGCCTTCGCTGATCCAGCGACGCAGGATTTCCACCTCCGCCTTCGATAGCTGGCCGAGCTTCGACTTTGGCGGCGGCATCAGCTCATTGGGATCGCTGGTGAGGATGCGGTCGAGGATGAGGCTCTTCTCAGGCTTGCCCGGCACGATGTGACCGTCCTGGATCGCCGCAGCACGATCATCAAGCCGGAGATCCGCCTCCCGCTTCTTCGAATCCGGCCCATGGCAGTGAAAACACTTGTCCGAGAGGATCGGGCGGATGTCGCGGTTGAAGCGCAGCTTCTCCGCCGCGTGGGCAGCGAACGGCAAAAACAGGAGGGCGAGGGCGAAACGCATGTGGGGGGGGACAAGGACAGGAGACTTCCACCTTTCTCAACGGCCTTCCTCTTGACCTTCTTGACGCCCTTGACGACTTCTGCACGCACCCCCATGCATCACCGGCTCATTCCCTCTCATGTGGCAGGAACTCACCACCCTCTGGCAAAGCATCCGTGACCCGGAGTACCTGCACCTGCTCATCGAGCCACTGCCGCTCTACGGCCTGGGGCTGGGGCTGATGTTCTTCATCGTGGCCTTTGTGGTGGGTGAGAGGCGCTGCCGCCTCGTGGCGCTGGCGCTCATTTGCGTCTCCTGCGCCAGTGTGTGGCCCTACACAAACCTGCGGGCCAAGGCCACGCCGCGCATCATCGCCACGCGACCACCGGAATACGCCAGCGTGATCCGCGAGCAGACCCAGCGCCGGCTCGACTGGAACTGGCCCTACTACGCGATGGCGCTCTTTTCGCTCATCGCCCTCTTCACCAGCCAATCGCCCAAAGGCAAGCCGCTGCTCCTCATCGTCGTCATCGGCGGCGCGATGCTGTTTTGGATCAGCATCTGGCTCCACAAAAAAGAGTGTGAGGTCTATCACCGCAACATCGTGCGCTATAAACCACCGCGATGAGCGACGGCTGAATCTTCCTCCGCCTCTTACTCCTACTCCTCCTCCCGGATCGAACGTCTCACAGCTTCCAATTCGGAAGAGGAAGAGAAGGAAGCGGCACTCACGGGATCGGCGTCTCCTCGATGAGCATCCTCGCGGTTTCCACGCCGGTTTGGCCGTCCACCGCATGATCGAGACGATGGCCCATCACCGGCACCGCCACGGCCTGCACATCTTCCGGCAGCACCATGACCCGACCTTGAATCAGTGCCCAGGCCCTCGCGGCGGCGAGCAAGGCCAGCCCCGCACGCGGTGAAAGCCCATACCCGGTGGCGCGACTGGCCGCGAGAAGGCCCTGCAAATAATCGAGCAAGGGAGCCGAGACATGCACCGCCCGCGTCCAGCTTTGCAACGCATGCAAATCCGCCGGCGAAAGCGCAGCCGGCATCGTTTTGAGCAGATCACGACGGTCGAGACCTTGCAGCAGCGCCCGCTCCG
>JBJONJ010000034.1:0-11656 GCA_046051905.1 Verrucomicrobiota bacterium | reverse complement strand
ACGCCATGGTCTCCTGATCCACTAGAAGCAGAAGATTTTCTTCTGCCAGGGAAACAACTGCAGTGAGCTTCTTTCTTTCTGCAAGGCCGAGACCATCTTCGGCTTCCTACCGCCGATTGGGTGAAAAGGGCTGCCGCCTGAGCGAAAGCATCACCGTTAGACGGCGCAGGCCGCGCGTTCCGCAAAACAAAACATCGGGAAAGGCTGCAGAAGCCTCCATCACCTCCGCCGAGATGAAGCTGAAGTTCGCGAAGTGGAGCGGTGTACAATGGGCGCTTGGTGTGATTTATCGCGCTTCAAATGCTTTTTTGCAAATGAGGCGGTGACTTCCTCGGGATGCATCTCGTGCGTCCCCTTGCAAGGCACTCTCAGAGGTCGTTGCCGTGACGCTTATGAGCTTGCCACATGTCCAATCCAAGAGCATGACGGAGTGCCATGCATCTTGTCAGACGGACATGGATTTTATTCCTGCATTCTGAAAAAGATCGCAAGGAGTATCAAGATGAGGGTGATGGCGATGGTGATCTTCACCCGGCTGAGCGGATACTCGCCGGTGATCTTGCCGGTGTTGCCGTTCACGGTGACCTGATAGGTTTTGGTGCCGTAGGTGTAACTTAGCAGCCACACCGGGAGGAGGATGTGTTTGAAGGTCTGGCCGCTGTACTGCGGGGCGATGCGCAGGTTGCGATGGCGGTCACCGGGTACCTGGCGGGCACAGGCGCGCTCAAGTTCGCGGTGCATGCGGCCGCGTGAGTCCTCGGCGGCCTGGACCAGGTCGATCTGATACTGCTCTACCACCCAGCCGGAGAGATAACCTGGATCATATGGTTTGAGGTCCGTGGTGGTCGGGAATGGCTGCAGATCATCGAGCAGCTTCGTGTGCACGCCTTTGGAGGCTGGCACGAGCATGTCGTCAAAGCCTTGCGCGAGATGACCGCTGGCGTATTCCCAGCGGGTTTCGGTCTTCGTGTTGCCTTTGGAATCTGTTGTCGTGCAGTCGTAACCTGCCTCTGCTTCCCAAGGACACTCAGCATGGGCGTCAAAAGTCCAGTAGGGCAAGTAGAGGCCGTGTAGCGTGTCGGTGAACGCCTTCTGGCCAAGGGCATTCGGGGCCCAGAAGTGGCTGCCATACCAGCGGCGGATGTTTTCACGCACCTGGCTTTCGGAAACCTTGAATGGCAGGAGGCTACCGGGGCGGATCGGAGCGGGCACATCCTCCACCGCGAGAATCGACGGTGATCCGCAGAAGTCGCATCGCTGTGCCACGCGCTTCTCGTCGAACACGGAGATGGCATGGCAGCCCTGGCATTTCACCGTCTTCCGCGCCGCGCCCCAGCCGCGCTGATCAGCTGAAATGGATCGGAGAGCGGACACAAGATCGTTTTCTTCGACGAGTGAGCCGTCGGTTTTCAACTCGGCAGGCGAAACCGTGCTGCAATAGGGGCAGACGAGCGCTTTTTTCGAAGGCGTCCACAACGCCTCGGCACCACAGGCCGGGCACGCAAATTTTTTCATGGCGGTGACTTCGAACATCGGGAGCTCCTGATTTTCGCTTTTCAACTGGCCGTGGCGGGAGGGTGCATCACAATCTTCACCTTGCCCGCGGTCTTGCCCGCGGCGCTTAGGGCATCGGCGAGGGTTCCCGCCTGGCTGGGAGCTTGCCCGGGCACGGCTTTCGTTTCGGCAGCCTCCGCTTCGAGGGCAGCCTTGAGAGCACCTTCGACCATCTGGCCGCAGTGAATCTTCATCGGCGGCAGCGCCCCGAGCGGGCGGCTCAGGTCATCGGCCTTCATCGCAAGGGCTTCTTCCTTCGTCTTCCCGCGGATGAGCTCGGTGGCGATGCTGGCCACCGCGATGGCCGTCTGGCAGCCGAAGCTCTGGAAGCTGGCCTTGTCGATGACCTTCCGGCCGTCCTTCTCGCGGTATTTGATCCACATGCGCACCATGTCACCGCAGTCAGGGCTGCCGACGGTGCCCACGGTATCGGCATCGGGCATTTCGCCAAGGTTTTGCGTCTCGCTGAGGGCTTTTTGCAGGGCTTCTTCGTTCATGAGGAAAGCAGTTTGGGCAGGTGAAGCCAATTTCCAATTTTGAGTTTCCCCATTTTTGCTCTTCCATCCGCCATGCCTAATGCTTGGCCATCCGCTCCCCGAGGTCGCGGCGCTGCCGTGAACCCGGACCAGCGCTTCGCGCAGATGCATATCGAGTATGACGATGGCGAAGCACCGGCGCGCGTGCCGACGAAGTTTTTCATCGACCACTCGAGCACGGTCATTTCCCGTCACAGCAGCCCCGATCTGCCGTTTGAGGCCAGTTTGAACCCCTACCGCGGTTGCGAGCATGGCTGTGCCTACTGCTATGCCCGTCCCACCCATGAATACCTAGGCTTCTCCTCCGGCATCGACTTCGAGAGCCGCATCATGGTGAAGGAAAACGCCGCCGCGCTGCTGCGGGCGGAGCTCATAAAGCCGGGCTACAAACCGGTGACGCTATCGCTCAGCGGCGTGACCGATCCCTATCAGCCGGCGGAGAAGCGCCTGCGCATCACCCGCGGCTGCTTGGAAGTGCTCGCCGAAGCCCGCCATCCCGTGGTGTTGATCACGAAGAACCACCTCATCACCCGCGATGCCGATCTGCTCGCCGAGCTGGCCCGCCATCAGGCCGCCGCGGTCTACATCTCCATCACCACGCTCGATCCCGAGCTGGCCCGCAAGCTGGAGCCACGTGCCTCCAGCCCCGCGATGCGCATGGAGGCGATCCGCACACTGCATGCCGCTGGCATTCCCGTGGGCGTGAGCACCGCGCCGATTATCCCCGGCCTCAATGACAGCGAAATCCCGAAGATCATCGAGGCTGCGCAGGCTGCCGGGGCGCAGTTTGCTGGTTACACGGTCGTGCGGCTACCCTTTGCGGTGAAGGACATCTTTGCCGCGTGGCTTGACGAGCATTTCCCCGGCTCCAAAGACAAGATCCTCTCCCGCATCACCGAGACTCAGGGAAAAACGATGTCGCATGGCGATTTCGGGACGCGACTGAAGGGCGAGGGCGTCTGGAGCCAGCAGATTGCAGCGCTGTTCAAGACCAGCCTGCGGCGTGCCGGCATGCTCCATCGCCGCCCCGAGCCTGCCACCGCGCATTTCAGGCGGCCAAGGGATCCAAGCGGGCAGATGGATTTGTTTGAGTGAGGTTCTTGAGCCTTCGATCCGCTATTTTTCTTCTTTGAGGAGGCGGTCGCGCATTTCGCGGAGAGTGTGGAAGTGGAGGGCGTTGAGGGTGATCTCGGTGGCCTCTTGGAAGCGGCGTGTGACGGCGAGTTCGAGGTCAGGCTCCATTCCCGGAACGGTGGATGAAGGTTGGCATTCATGGCCTGGGTGGGGTGTTGGAGGATTAGAAACAGCCTCGCGTGAAAGATGCAAAAATTCATCATTCTCCGGCTCTCGCTTTGACATCGCGAGCGCTGCTGCGCTAGCCTTAGCCCATTCCCATGAGCAATCCCGAAGCCGGCAAAACGGTGTACAATGTTAAGAATCCCTGTATCGCGAAAGTAAAGCGCTTATTCGACCTCAGCGGTCCGGGGGCGCCGAAGCACACGGCGCATTATGAGATCGACCTCACGGGCAGCGGGCTCGAATACATGCCGGGGGATTCGCTGGCGGTGCAGCCGACCAATGATCCGCAACTCGTCGATGACACGCTCGCGGCGCTTGGTTTCTCCGGCAGCGAGATCGTGAAGCATCCAAAGAACGGTGGCGAAGTTCCGATCCGTCAGGCTTTGATCGAGGCCACGCTCATCACCGAGATCGATAACAAGCTCATCAAGGCCATCGTCGAGAAAACCGGCGGCAACACACCGCTGATGGAGCTTTCCCGGCCGGAGAACAAGGAGGAGCTCAAGAACTACCTGTGGGGCCGCTTTGTGATCGATCTGCTACTGGAGAATCCCACGGCGAAGTTCACAGCGGAGGAATTCATGGCCACGCAGAAGAAGCTGAACATTCGCCTCTACTCGATTAGCAGCAGTCACAAGGCGCATCCGGATGAAGTCCACCTCACCGTGGCCACCGTTCGCTATACCAGCCATGGCCGCGCCCGCGGCGGCGTTTGCTCCACCTTCCTCGCGGAGCGGGTGATGGAGAATGAGACGCTCATTCCGTGCTTCGTCAATCACGGCAAGGGCTTCCGGCTGCCTGAGCCGCATGAGGAGACGCCCATCATCATGTGCGGGCCAGGAACGGGCGTAGCCCCCTTCCGCGCCTTTTTGGAGGAGCGGCAGGCCACGCAGGCGAAAGGCAAGGCCTGGCTGTTCTTTGGCGAGGTGAGCGAAAAGAGCTGCTTCTTCTACAAGGACGAATTCGAGGCCTGGCTGGCCGATGGGACGCTGAGCAAGCTCACCACGGCTTGGAGCCGCGATCAGGCGGAGAAGATCTATGTCCAGCATCGCATGCTGGAAAATTCCGCCGAATTTTGGCAATGGCTGGAGCAGGGTGCCATCTTCTACGTCTGCGGCGATGCCTCCCGCATGGCGCTGGATGTGGACAAAGCGCTCCACACGATCATCGAGCAGCAAGGCGGTAAATCACCCGCGGAGGCCGCGGCCTATGTGCAGGCCATGAAGGATGCCAAACGCTACCGTCGCGATGTCTATTGAGTTCTTTTGAGGACATTGGTCAGAAGACAGAATCGACCGCTGATCCCCCAGTCCACTTTCTAGATCATTTTGAACAATCGTGTGGAATGGATTGGCTGGTGTTGCAGCGCCTGGCATGGCCGCGCATTGCCTTGATCTCCATCAATGCATCATCTGCATCTGTGACCGTGCTGAGGGCACCCAGGAACAATCCGCCCAGCGCAAAAAGCTCATCGTGGTCGAACACTGCATCGCCACCCTGGCGGCGTTCTCTGCGCGAAACGGCGGCGCGGTGCCCTCGTGGTAATAGACAACCTCGCCGTGCATAGATCGTTTAGGAACAATAGGTGACAAGCGAATGACGCTGCCCTGCCGCAGGGAATCTGACGGACATTTTCAAAGCGGCTCGAATTCGCTGAAGTGCTTTTTGGGCGGCGGTGGAGTGGTTTCGGATTTTTTCTTCCAGGCGGCGGCTTCAGTGGAGTTGCGGGGGCAGTGGTCGTCGTATTCGTGGCAGGCGCTAAGGTTCTTCATGGCTTCGGTGACGCCTTCTTCGGCGGCTTGTTGGATGAGGTTGAAGCCGGCTTGTCGTTCTTTGGTGGTCTGACCGTGTTTGAGAAGAACGAGGCCAGCAAGGTTTTTGGCGGGCGGATGCTGGGTGGCGGCGCGGGCGGCGGTTTCATAGACCTGCTGCCAGAGGGAGGGATCAAGCTCGGCCTTTTTCCAAAGCAAGTGAGCGGCGAGGTAAGCCTCCAGCGGATGCTTGGAGCTGACCATCGTGGCGAGGGCGATGGCGGATGCACGTGGATGCTCGCCGCCAATGAACAAGGCTTCGGCATAGTAAAAGCGGGCTTCGCGGCTCTTGGTGGTCTCGTAAGCCTTGCGGTAGAGAACCTCGCCCTCGGCGATGTTTCGTGGGAGGAGATAACCACCGCGCAGCAGATGGCCGTGGAGCAGCATGGCGGTGGGTACACCTAGATCGGAGAGTTTTTGTACTTCGACGAGGCAGGTGGGATCTGGCCATTCGCCATGGGCAAAGAGGGCGCGGGAGAGGGTATCGCAGGTTTTGTCCGTAGCGAACCGCCAGAAGGTTTCGTTCGGATGCTTGGCGGCGTTTTCAAGGATGGCGGTGAGCGTGGCTTTGGCATGGCCAGCCTTCACCAGCGCGGCGAGATCGTCCTTGGCCTTGAGCTTGAGTTCTTCCTCGCTGAGCACGGGTTGGAGATCGCGAAGAGAGACGGCGGTGGAGAAGGCATCGCGGGATGGCTCGGTGTCGCGGAGTTCGATCTTGTCGGTGGCCCGCGTGACGAGCCAGGTCTTGGGCGCGACGCGTTCGAGGGTGATGAAGAGCGTGCCAGAGCCGGTGGCGTGGCGGTGGTTGAGGCCGCGGAGGTTAAAAAGATAGCGCTGGGTGATCTCGAAGCGGGTTTCACCGGCTCGCGAGACGCTGGGCGTGCCCTCGGCGCGGAGGGTGCGCTGCGGCCAGTGATCGCGGAAGGCTTCTTCGAGCTTCAAAACCTGCTCGGAAGCCGGGTTCGGCATCTCGAAGTAATTCGCAGGCGCGGGGCTCACGAAGCGAAGCACGCCGGAGGCATCGTTTTCATTCCACGAGTCCAAAAAAGCCTTCGCGGCGGCGAGGGCGTCTTCGCGGTAGGTATCGCTCCGAGGCGCTGGTGCAGGCGTGGGGGCGGCTTTGGCGATCGACTTCGGAGCGGGGGCCTCAATGGCTTGGGCTCTGGGGGCTTCGACGATGATTTCGCGTGGCGTTGGAACAAGAAACTGGTAGCCGAAGTAGATCAGCGCCGGTGCGAGCAGGCCGGCGATGACGGCGACCACCCACCAGCCATCGTCGGACTTCGGTGCCTTGATGGGGGCTTCCTTCCAGGGATCATTCACCGGGCGCAGCACCTGCACATGGTTCACCGTTGGCGGAGGCGGTGAAGGAAAGGCTGGTGGCACGACCAAAGGAGCCGCCAGCGGAGATGGCTCCGGCGCTGGCGCTGGCACGGGCGTGGACGGGCGCTGACGCACGCGGGCACTGCCTAGCATGTAATCGCGACGGCGATAGCCGCTGTAGCCTGGAGAGGGCTTTGGCTGTTCCGCCACGAGGGCGAAATCAAGTAAATCACCTCCGAGCCGAACCCGGAAGGGCGTCTCGACCTCCATCTCGCTGGCGGTGACGCCATTCACATTCAGCCGGTGAGCCGTGGACAGGCTGCGAATGTAGAAGCGTTTATCTTCAAGACGGCGAATCTCCATGTGACGCGGTGCGATGTCCTCGCCATCGAAGGCCAGATCGCAGGCCTCGCTGCTGCCGAGCACGAGCACGGCCTGCGGTGGGCAGGGAAAGGAGTGGGCGGCCTCCTCGGTGTGCAGCGTCAGGAAATCGGGCATGCAGGAACGAAACGCGAGAACGGTCTCACTTTCCAGCGCCGAGTTCCTTGTAGTAGCGCTTCACGAGGTCGCGGAACTCCGCGGGCACGGGATCGCGGTCCACGGGAGCCAGGTTTTTGCCATGGTCCTTCTTCGAGAGTTCTTCCACCACCCGGTCGCGCAGCTCGATGAGCGGGGCGGTGATGCGCTGGTTCAAAAAGGACAACTGCGGGGCTTCATTGCTGCGTTTAAGCTTCACGCGCAGCTCGCGTGCGCGGTCGAGGATCTTCGCGGCGTCGTTTCGGAGTTCGGGGTTGTTGAGAAGCTCCTCCACATTGCGGAGGCGGTCGCTCCAGCGCTCGTAGCCATCGCCGGTGAAGACGCTCTTGTCCGGCTGCTCTTTGGCGTCATCGAAGAAAAGGGACTCAGGCACCGCACCGCCATGGATCTGCGGGCGGGAACGGTCGTTGTCGGAGTCGCGGTCATTCGTGGGGCCATTCGGGCCGAAGTTGTTGTCGTTCCGGCTGTTGTCGGCGGTGCGCATGGCTTGGCGCGGGCCGTTGGGATTGGGCGTGTTGTTGTTCTGAGCGGTCTGAGGCTGGCCCTCACCCCGGCCCTCTCCCCGTTGATCGCCGGGCTGTTTGCCTTCTCCTGGACGTGGAGAGGGAGAGTCTTTGGCTTCGCCTTGGCCCTGCCCTTTGCCTTGGCCGGGTTGTTGACCGTTTTCGGCCATTTGAGGTTCTTGGCCCTGCCCTTTGCCTTGGCCTTGTTCGCCAGGCTTTTGACCTTCGCCGGGTTGTTGGCCGTTCTGGGCTGTTTGAGGTTCTTTGCCTTCGCCTTTGCCCTGTTCACCAGGCTTTTGGCCTTCGCCGGGTTTGTTGGTGTTTTCGGCGGTTTTGTCGGACGGGTCGGACTTGTCTGACTTGTCAGACGGTTTGGGGGCTTCTTGACCTTCTTGACCGGATTGACCTTCTTGACCGGATTGACCGGATTGACCACCCGCCTGCTCTTCCGCTTCCTTGATGAGCTTATCGAGTTCGTTCTTGGCCACGCGGAGGGCTTCGCTTTCGCTACCGAGGACGCTTTCGGCGGCTTTTTCGACGCCTTTTTGGAGTTCGTCGATCGCGTTGGCGGCTTTGCGTTCGGCGTCCTTGGCTTCGGCGGCGCTGCCATAGCGGAGTTGATCGCGGGCTTCCTGGAGATTTTCTTCGAGGCCACTGGTCTGGGCTTTGCGGACGGCGTCGTAGAGGTTCTTGTGCAAGAGAGGCTCGCTCTGTTCGGCCTGCTCGCTGAGCTGGCGCATGTTGTTGAGGAGCTTCTCGACGTTTTCCTGCTGCTCGGCCATCTGGCGGGCCTGGGCTTGGTTTTGCAGGCTTTGCGAGAGGTCGCTGTCAGCGGGTTTTTGGTTCTCGAGGTTCTCGCTGATCTTCTTCTGGGCCTCGGCGGCCTGCTGCGCCTGCTGGCGGATCTGCTTCATCTCCTCGGCGAACTTCTTGCTCGTCTTCTGGCGGAAATCCTCCTGCATCTGCTCGAGCTCGCGCTGGGCCCGCGTGGCGGCGTTGGTGGCATCGGTGAGCTTTTCCTGCTTCAATTGATCCACCGCCTCGCTGACCTGCTCGCGGGTCTTTTCGAGCTGCTCCTTTGCCTCGGCCATCTGCTGGGCGTTTTCCGGTTTCTCCATGCGATCCTTCAAATCATCGAGATCACGCAGGAGCTGCTCTTGCTCGGCTTGAAGACGTTTGAGCTGGTTTTCGAGTTCCTGCTTCTCGGCCTCGCTTTTGGCCTGGGCGAGCTGGTTTTGCAGTTCCTTCATCTTCTCCGCCAGCGCCTCTTGACGGCGGGCGAGCTCTTTGAGGCGGTTCAAGACTTGTAGATTCTCCTGCTGCTCGGCGGTCTGCTCTTCGGTGGCGGCTTTTTCCTCTTCGTAGCGCTGCTCTTTCTGCTTCAGCTCGAGGTCCATGATCTGGTTCTTGTTCGCCTCTTGCGGCGCTCCAGCCATGGGGGGGCTGTTTTGACGCATGACCTGATGCTCGCGACTCTGCGCCCGATGCAACCATTCGAGAGCGCTCTGCTGAAAAGTGAGTGCCTGATTCAAAGGCGAGCGCTTCTTTTCCTCCGCGGCCTGATTGAGCGGATCGAGAGCGTCCTTCATGCTCTTCCAAGCCTCGGTGAGATACTTCTTCACCTCCGCGTCCTCGACCTCTTCCATGGCTTCCTTTGTCTGCTCCATGGCGATGCCCTGGCTCTGATGCACCACGCCCGCATCGGGAGCGAGACTTTCCATTGCGCGACCGCCGTTCGCATCGCGGATAAGCTTCCAGGTGGCATTCACGATCTGCTTTTGCAGCTCGATGAGCTTTTGCGCCTTCGGTTTGGGCTGACCGGGCTCGGGTGGTGGAGCCTCGGCCTCGCGGAAGATGTCCTCAAAGTGCCGCACCTCGGCGAAGAACATGTCGCTCATGCTACGGCGAACCTCGCCCTTTGGACCGGTGTCCTCGGCCCAGACGTAGTAACTCACCAACTGACGCGGCTGCGCGCCTTCTTTCTCCAGCAGCAGCTCCGCACGCACGTCCTGCTTCTTCCGCGGCTCGGTGGCTGCATGCGTGAAGGCGACCTCTTTCTCGTTGCCGTTGATGCTGAAGACCGCGCCGGATTTCAACACGCTGAGGTCATCCGAGATCTTCGCCTCGACCGGAAGCTCCTGCAGGCTCGACACCTGGATGTCGCGCTTGGGAAACACGACCTCGATCTTCGCGAGCTGGTTGCTCTGCACGGTGACGGTGAACCACGGCGGGTTCTTGTTCCCGCGATCCGCCTCATCGACGAGGTGCAGGCGGTATTTCTGCGAAAGCGTGGCCGTGAGCACGGCCTCAAGCAGCGTGGGGTCCTCCGCGGAAGGCGTGAGCGGGAGGACGGTCTTGTCTTCACCGAAGAGTTCTGCCGCAGTAAGATGCGGCTCAAAGGGGGAAGTGCGGCCCGAGAGCAGCGGTTTGTTCACCTTGATCTTCCAGGCGATCTTCGAGCCTTCGAGGGCCGTGACTTTTTGGGTGTTCTTGGTCTCCTTGGCGGGCAGCTTCGTGTAGTCCGGCGGGGTGACGATGACATCGCTGCGAACCAAGGCGGGATAGTCGAAGACGGTGAGCGTGTGCTGCGTGGACTTTTCGCCCGCGAACTCGACATGGTAACGCGTGTGGCGGTCCGCCTTCGCGATCATGCCGCCGAAGACCTGGCCATCGACGGTGAGGCGCATCGGCTGACGATCACGCTCCGTGCCATCGAGATCGGTGGTGACGAGCGTGGCATTGGCTGGGACGGGACCGGTGAAGCGCGCCTCGATGATGACGCGGGAGTTTCGCTCGATCTCCGCATCGCCGGGCATGAGCGTGGCGGTGAAGGCGGTGGGCGAGGCGGCGGACTGGGATTTATGACTTATGATTTTTGATTTATGATTTGGGACGTTGAGTCGCAGCGCGATGTCGGTGGCGAGGAAGGCGAGCACGGCGATCCAGGCGGCGGCAAGAGCACGGCGATAAGGTTTGTCGGCGACGGTGACGGGCCAGTTTTGTGTGGCGGAGCGGGCGAGGGCGTGATCGATGAGGCGCTCGTGGAGGTAGCCGGCGGGTTCTTCGGCCTGTGGCTCGTGCTCGAGGGCGGTGAGCAGCAGCGAATCGAGCGAGGGATGCTTTTGCTCGATGAGCCGGGCGATGTCGCGATCACTCCAGATGTTCCGCCGGCCTTTGAGGTAGGCGATGAGGGCCAGCACGATGAGGCCGAGCATGGACCAGCGATCGAATTGCTTCGGCAGCTTGATGCCCTGCCACGTGGCGAGCAGGAAACTGCCGCGCACGACGAGGCTGATGAGGAAGGCCCACGCCATGTGCCGGAGGAGCCGCGCCTTGCGCAAGACCTCACGGACTTCAGCGATGCGGGCGTCGAGGATGGTGCGTGCGATCATGGGATACTCGTGGTTGCCGCTGTGGCACCCTGTAAACGCAGGATGCGGGCCGATTGTAATCGGAGAATCGCGTTTTGGTCGCGGGAAATCTCAGCCGGGAGTCCCCCCCGGGATCGTCAGGAGGCGCTGAGATCCTTGTTGTAGAAGACCTTCACGAACTTCATGCCCTTCTGCTCGTCGTAACCGCGTTCGAGCACGGGTTGGTCGTCGGTGGCAGCGGGTTTGACGTGGATTTCGACGCCGGTGTCGAGCTTCAGCACGGCGGCGATGCGCTTCTTGGCCTTGGTGACATCTTTTTTGGAGATCTCAAAGCTCGTTTCCAGCGGCTGCCCCTGCTCCTCTTCGATGCGGGCCTTGTGCTCGCCAAAGCGGCTGATGGTCTCCGGGTCTTTCAGCACCTCCCGCTCAAATTCCTCAAGCTGGAAGGTCTCACGCTGCTCGAAGTAATCGAGTGCGTCCTTGGCTGCGGTGGCGGCTTCCCAGGGCGGCGTATCGTCCTCCTCGCTCTCGGCGGGCTTTTTCTCCTCGAGAAAGCTCACCGCCATCTTCGCATACGCATTCGTGAGGAAGGCCGCGTCTGGCACCGCCTCGACACCGAGGAATTCTCGCACCCAGAACCGCGTGTCCGCTCCGCCGCGGTCGAAGGTGAGGATGTAGTAACCTTTCTCCGACCAGTAATCGAGGATGAGGCAGCCCTTGTC
>JBJONJ010000033.1:0-3246 GCA_046051905.1 Verrucomicrobiota bacterium | reverse complement strand
CGGATGCGTTCAAGGGGCTCACGCAAAACATGAACTTCCACGCGTTTTGCATCGCGAAGGAGCAGTTCAACCTGCTGAAGGCCATCCCGCAGCCGGAGCGCGATGACGTTTTGCTCACGGTGACGCATGCGTGGGCCGTGGGGCAGTGCCGCATTCAGGAATTGAACGATGAGATCCTCGGTGTGCGCATCAAAGGGCGGGCGAGGTATCCCTTTGTCGAGTTCGAGCCGGATCAGCGCTGGTGGGCGGAAAATTATCGCGCTGCGCTCGATGCGCCGGGCGAGTGGTTTCTCGACAAGGCGAAGGGCGAGGTGCTTTACCTGCCGTTGCCGGGCGAGGACATGACGAAGGCGGAGGTCATCGCGCCGGTGGTGACGAAGTTACTCGTGATGAAAGGCGCTCACGATGTGCGCTTTGAAGGCATCTCGTTTCAATACAGCCAGCATCTCTATCCGGCGGAGGGTTTGCACGATGGTCAGGCAGCGACGACGAGCGATGGCTGCATCGAGATCGAGGACTCGCGCGGCATTCATTTTGAGAACTGCGAGATCGCGCACACCGGCCTGCACGCCATCTGGTTCAAAAACGGCTGCGCAGACTCCTCGGTGAAGCACTGCCAGCTCCACGACCTCGGCGGCGGCGGTGTGTATGTCGGCGAGACGGGGCGTCCGGCGGATGCGCGGGTGAATCATCACCTCGTCGTCGATGACTGCATCATCCAGCACGGCGGGCGGTTGCACCCAAGTGCTTGCGGCGTGGTCTTCACGCACACGCAGCACTGCGCCGTCACGCATTGCGACATCGGCGATTTTTATTACACCGGCATCAGCGCCGGATGGAACTGGGGCTATGGCGACACCGCTTCGCGCGAGACGCTTGTCGAGAACAACCACATCCATCATCTCGGCTGGGCGTATCTGAGCGACATGGGCGGCTTTTACGGTCTCGGCACTTCGCCGGGCACGATCATTCGCGGGAATCACGTCCATCACATCGCCAGCCATCGCTACGGCGGCTGGGGGCTCTACAATGACGAAGGCGCCACGGACTCGCTGATGGAGAACAACCTCGTGCACGACACTTGGAACGCCGGTTTTCATCAGCACTACGGCTACTTCAACACCGTGCGGAACAATATCTTCGCCTTTGGCAACTCCGCGCAGATCCAAGCCTCACGCAACGAGGCGCGGCTGCGTTTCCGCTACCTGAACAACATCGTTGTGTGGGACCCCGCGTCGCCGCTGCTCGATGGCGGCGAGTGGAACTGGAAGCTCTTCGACAAGATCGACCGTGGCGATCCGAAGGACAGCCTCCTCTTCCGCAAAAACCTCTACTGGCCCACCGACGGCAAAATCCCCGCCAAACTCACCAAAAGCCACTTCACGTGGGATGAATGGCGCAAGATGGGCCGCGACAACGGCAGCCAGTTTGCCGATCCGATGTTCGAAGACATCGCCAAACGCGATTTCCGCCTCAAACCTGGCTCACCAGCCGAAAAGCTCGGTTTCAAGCCCTGGGACCTCACGTTGGCGGGCGTGCGCAAAGCCGACGCAGCATGGCATGCACTCGCTGCGAAAGGTCACGACTACCCAAACTGGGACACCGATGCCAAACCGTGGCCCGCGCCGCCTTTTCACGTCGATCAAGACTTTGAGCACACGTCGCTTGGCCTGCTCGGCATCCGCACAGCGAAGTATGATCGCGAAAATAAAGGCGAGAGCATCGGCGTGACCGATGAGACGTCATCGCCCTTCACGCCGGGCGGCAAGCGCTGCCTCAAAGTGCAGGACGTGCCCGGTTTGAAGCACAGCTACGATCCCGTGCTCGACATTTACCCCACGACTTGGGAAGGCGGCGCTTTCCACATCGAGTTCGACATCATGGCGCAGGAGGGCGCGGATTGGTTCTTCGAGATTCGCGGCAAAAACGGCGAGTTCGGTGCCGGACCGTATGTGCGCTGGCAGAACGGCAAGTTTGCTCCCGGCCTTGATGGCAAGGCCGTTCCTTTCGAGGTCGCGCCGAACCAATGGCTGCATGTCGAAATCAACGCCGACACGCAGAAGGGCACCTGGACCGTGAATGCCACGCGACAGGACGGCGGGAAGAAGGGCTGGCTCACCTTCGCTGCCAAACCCGGTTGGAACAGCGCCAGCTACATGCTCTTCAGCGCTCTCGGCACGAAGAAGACCGCGTTTTTCATCGATAACCTGAAGCTGGAGAAGAAGTAATGGAATGATCGAAGATTGCGCCGTGGCTCATTCGTTCTAAAGGGCCGCATGAACCACCTCGCCCGCTATTTCGCCGCTTTTCTGCTTCTGACCATCAGCGTCGTCGCAGGCGAGCCGAAGACCGTGCGGATTCTGACGATCGGAAACAGTTTCTCCGCGAACGCGACGCACTATCTCAAAGACCTCGCGAAGGCAGGCGGGCATACCTTGGTCCATAACTCGCTCGTGATCGGTGGATCGTCGTTTCAGGTGCATGCGGACAAGACGAAGGCGGAGGGCAAGGCGCGGCTTTACTCGAATGGCAAAGATCTCATCGCGAACCTCACCGCGGATCGCTGGGACTACGTCACGATCCAGCAGGCGAGCATCAAAAGTCACGACTACGGCACCTACCAGCCGCACGCGGGCTTTTTGCGCAATTTGATCGTGAAACACGCGCCGCAGGCAAAGCTGTTGATTCATCAAACGTGGGCCTATCGTGTCGATGATCCGCGTTTTGCCGTCAAAGCACCGAAACCTGGCGAGCCAAAGACGCAGGAAGAAATGTATCGCGGGCTCACGGCGGCCTACGAACGGCTCGCGAGCGAGTTTGGCGCGAAAATCATCCCGGTGGGTGATGCATTCTTCCGCGCCGACACCGATGCAAAATGGGGCTTCAAGCCTGATCCGAAGCCTTTCGATGCCAAAACGGCGAAACAACCGGATTTGCCGATTCAGACGCACTCGCTGCATGTTGGCTGGGCTTGGAAGAAGTCGAAGGACAGCAAAAAGATCGTGCTCAGCATGGACGGCCATCACGCGAACCTCGCGGGCGAGTATCTCGGGGCCTGCGTGTGGTATGAGGTGCTGTTTGGCGAGAGCGCCAAAGGCATCGGCTTCATCCCGAAAGGGCTCGATGCGGAGTTTGCGCGCTTTTTGCAGGAGACGGCGCATGAGGCGGTGGTGGCTCGTGTGAATCAAAGCCCAGAAATCCAACGGGTTGGAAAACCCGTTCTACGATGAAACAGGGCTGGCGAGC
>JBJONJ010000032.1:0-9231 GCA_046051905.1 Verrucomicrobiota bacterium | reverse complement strand
CACTCGTTGAAAAACTGCAAGCCCACGCCGACTCGCTTGGCATCGCGGACCGCATTACCTGGGCCGGGCAGGTCACCGGGGACCTACGCCTCGCCGCTTTTTCCTCCGCAGAGATATTCGTGCTGCCCTCGCACTCCGAGAATTTCGGCATCGCCCTCCTCGAAGCCATGGCCGCTGGTCTTCCATGCCTATCGACCGATCAGGTGGCCCTCGCTGCGGATGCCGTTCGGGATAAAGCCGTGCTCATCACCCCTCGTGAACCTGACGCCATCGCCGCGAAGCTCGAAGAACTGCTCGATTCGCCGCAGGAGCGTCACCTCCTCGGTAAGGCCGCCCGCATCCTCTCCCGTACGGATTACTCGCTGCCCGCCATGGGCAGGGCGCTGCATGGGTTGTATGGGGAAATCGTGAAAAACTAACGTGAAACTCGATTCCATCACCCCGCTTGTCCTCACCTGGAACGAAGACCCGAACCTCCGCCGCTGCTTGGAGCGTCTGTGCTGGGCCAAGGAAGTCGTCATCCTCGACAGCGGCAGCACCGATTCTACCGCCGCCATTGCCGGCGAGTTTCCGAATGCCCGCCTCCTCGTCCGCCCCTTCGATGATCACACCACGCAGTGGAATTTCGGCGTCGATGCCTGTGGCACGAACTGGATTCTCTCCCTCGATTGTGATTACGTCCTGTGCCCCGGCTTCGAGGAAGAACTGGCTGACTTGGATGAAAATACCTCGTTCGATGCCTTTTACGGTTCCTTTCGCTACCTGATCTACGGAAAGCCCCTCCGCGCCTGCCTTTACCCGCCGCGTGCCGTGCTCTTCCGAAAAGATCGCTGCCGTTATGTGCCCGATGGCCACACGCAGATATTGAGCATCCCCGGCCTAACGGCCCATCTCACGACAAAAATCGACCACGACGACCGCAAGCCGCTCTCCCGCTGGTTTTCCTCGCAGGACAAATACGCCAAACTCGAAGCCGAAAAACTCACCGCCCTCACCCAGCTAAGCCTTCAGGATCGGATTCGTCGCACAATGGTTCTTGGTCCTGTCGTCGTCTTCCTCTACACCCTTCTCGCACGCCGTACCGTCCTCGATGGGCCGCATGGCTGGTTTTATGCCTTTCAGCGCACCCTTGCCGAGATCATGCTTTCGCTTCGCCTGCTGGAGAAAAAGATTGGCAAATCCATCTGAATTGCCCAGAAAGACTCTCCACCCTTCCAACCGAAATTGATCCAACCCTATCAAGAATGAGCAAAGACAACCTGATCACCGTCGCCGGAGCTGGCGGTTTTATTGGAGGCGCCCTCGTCGCCGATCTGCGTGCAAAAGGCCACACCCGCATTCGTGCCATCGACATCAAGCCCTTCGACCACTGGTATCAGAAGTTCGACGACGTCGAAAATCATGTGCTCGACCTTTCACTTCTCGAAAACTGCCGCATCGCGGCCAGTGGTGCTCAAACGATTTACAACCTCGCCGCCGACATGGGTGGCATGGGCTTCATCGAGAATAACAAGGCCCTCTGCATGATCACCGTGCTCATCAACACGCACATGTGCATGGCTGCCAAGGATGCAGGCGTTGAACGCTTCTTCTACGCCTCGTCTGCCTGTGTTTACAACGGCGACAAGCAGAAGGAATACAACATCCCCGCCCTGAAGGAAGCGGATGCCTATCCCGCTCTCCCTGAAGATGGCTACGGCTGGGAAAAACTCTTCTCCGAGCGCATGTGCCGCCATTTCCGCGAGGACTTTGGCCTCAAGACACGCATCGCTCGTTACCACAACGTGTATGGTCCCCACGGCACCTGGGACGGCGGGCGTGAAAAGGCTCCTGCCGCTGTCTGCCGAAAGGTCGCCCTCGCACAGATCTCCGGCAAACATGAGATCGAAATCTGGGGCTCCGGCGATCAAACCCGCAGCTTCATGTACATCACCGACTGCGTGTACGGCACTCAAATGCTGCTCAACAGCGACTTCGTGGAGCCCATCAACATCGGCAGTGCCGAGATGGTCAGTATCAACCAGCTCGTCGATATTGCTGAGGAGATCGCAGGCGTGAAATTGAAGCGCAGCTACAATCTCGGAGCACCCAAGGGCGTCAACGGCCGCAGCAGTGACAACACGGTTATCAAGTCTGTCTTCAAGTGGGAGCCTTCCACCCGCCTCCGCGATGGCCTGGAGCTCACCTACAAGTGGATCTACGACGAGATTAAAGCCGGGGCGAAGTCCCGCTAAGCCAGTTCACCCTTCTTGGGCAATGTGACACGGGCCGGAGATTGACCTCCGGCCCGTTCTGTTTCAATACGCCGCCTCCCCATCGCCATGCGAGTCCTTCTCATCAATCAGTGCTTCCACCCCGATCACGTCTCCACGGCCCAGCATCTCACGGATCTCGCGGTCGGCCTCGCCGAGGCGGGTCATCAGGTGACGGCGGTGGCCTCCAGCCGTGGCTATGATGATCCCACGCGGCGCTTTCCCGTGCGGGACACGTGGAAGGGGATCGACATCCACCGCATCTGGACTCCTGGATTGGGGAAAAAGGCCAAATGGCGGCGGCTGGTGGATTTTGCCACCTTCTGGCTGAATGCGGCCCGCATCCTTCTCTTCATGCCACGGCATGATGTGACGGTGTGCCTCACCTCGCCTCCGCTCATCTCCACCCTGGGAACCGTCGCGGCAAAGCTCAAAGGCGGCGCGGTGGTCCCGTGGGTGATGGACCTCAATCCGGATGAAGCCGTCGCCGCTGGTTGGCTCAAAGCGGGTGGGGTGGTGGAGCGCACGCTGACCTTCATTCAAAACTGGAGCTTCCGGCAGGCCGCACGCATCATCGCACTGGATCGTTTTATGGCGGATCGTTTGATCGCCAAAGGCGTGCATCCAGAGGTCATTCATACCGATGCGCCGTGGTCTCACGATCAGGCCGTGCGCTTCGATCCACCTGCTCGCGAGGCCTTTCGGACCAAGCATGGGCTTTCCGGCAAGTTCATCGTCATGTACTCGGGCAATCACAGCCCCTGTCATCCGCTCGACACGGTGCTGGCGGCTGCGCAGGCTCTGAAAAGCGAGGATCAAATCCACTTCCTTTTCGTCGGCGGTGGCAGCGAGTTCAAGAAGGTGCAGGCCTTTCAGAAGGACAAAGGACTGTCGAACATCACCACGCTGCCTTACCAGCCGCTGGAAGAGCTCTCCGGCTCGCTCTCCAGCGCGGACCTGCATCTCGTGGTCATGGGCGATCCCTTCGTGGGGATCGTGCATCCCTGCAAAATCTACAACATCCTCACGCTTGGCATTCCATTGCTCTTTGTGGGGCCGGAGCAGAGCCACGGTGGAGACATCGTGCGCCGTTTGAATGATCCTGCTTACGCTCGTCTGGCTCAGCATGGCGAGGTGGACCGCATCATGGCGGAAATCCGCTCAGCCGCTGCTCGCGGGCCGCAGCAGCCAAATGCCGCCGCTCAGGCTCTCGGAGCGGAGTTTTCCCATTCCATCCTTTGCCCACGGCTGGTGGAGGTCATCACCGGGGCTTCAAAGGCTTCCTGATTCACCAAAACACCCTTTTCCTCTGCCAAGACGGGCCGGACTCATCCTCCGGCCCGTTTTGTTTTCTCACTTCGCCGCCGGGGTGATAATGAGGGTCACCGGCGTTTCCTCGGCGGGAATGTTCGAGGGCATGCTGATCCACAGGTCGTCGCGATGGTTGCCCTTGGCAGCGGAGTTGATGACGGCCAGGCGGTCTACATAAGTCGAAATGATCGAGCCGGTGATTTCCGCGTTGAAGCCATCCTTGTCGATCTTGCTGCCGTTAAAGATCCAGGTGTCGAGGTCCTCGGGCGTCTTCCGCGTGTCGCTGTTCTGGATGAAATCGGAGAGTGGCACTTTTTTGAGCTTGTCGCCCTCCTTCCATTCGCACTGGATGGCCAGGCGGTTGGCACCGGGCGTCTGCGGCTCGGTGTCCGGTTCGGTGTAGGGGCGTTCATCCTTGGCATCGAGCTTGTCGAGCAGGCCCTTGGTGGCTGGTTGGTAGTTCGCCAGCAGCAGCGCCAGTTGCACCTGGATGGGCCGCACGGCGGTCTGCAGGACGGTCTCATGCACCTTTTCGCCCGCCTCGTGGCAGAGAGCATACTCGATGGGCAGTTTTTGATGCAGGACAGAGCAGGGGATGCGCACCTCCCGCGTGGCGGCGGTGATTTGGATGCCGTTGAGGTCAAAAACGCCCGGTGAGGTCTCCTTCAGCATCTTTTGCGCCTCGGCGAGCTGGGCCTTCGCATCCGTCTGGGCAGGCAGGGAGGTCGTGAGCAGGGCGAGGAGGAGAAGGCGTAGAAGCATGCCGGAATAGGCAGGAAGTCCACAGGAGGTCAAGAAGCCTTCCGCCTCTCATCCATCCGCTGATTGCACTCGTAAGCGCCTCGGCCTATCTGCGCCTCCCCCCATGCCTCCTGTTACTACCCCACTTGTGCCCGCACAGCCGCCGGATCGTCTCACCGGCATCGAACTCGATGACCCGAAGGCCGCCGCCGCGGGCGTGCCTGCCGTGGCGAACTCGCTGAAGCATGTCTATGGCAACAGCGGCCTCATGCGCGGCACCTCGGCGATGCTGAATCTGAACCAGTGGGAGGGTTTTGACTGCCCGAGCTGTGCCTGGCCTGATCCGGAGGATCATCGCAGCGCCTTCGAGTTCTGCGAAAACGGCGCGAAGGCCATCGCGTCGGAGACGACGAAGAAAAAAGTCACACCGGCTTTCTTTGCGCAGTTCAGCCTGCCGGAGATCGCGAAGATGAGCGATTACGAGATGGACCAGGCAGGCCGCATCACGCAGCCGATGGTGCTGCGACCCGGCGCGACGCATTACGAGGTCATCGCGTGGGACGAGGCGTTTGAATTGATCGCGAAGGAGCTGAACGCGCTCGCCTCGCCGGATGAGGCGGTGTTTTACACCAGCGGCCGAGCCACGAATGAAGCGGCGTTTCTTTACCAGCTTTTCGTCCGTCAGTTTGGCACGAACAACCTGCCGGACTGCTCGAACATGTGCCACGAGAGCAGCGGCGCAGCGCTCGGGCAAAGCGTGGGCATCGGCAAGGGCACGGTGACGCTGAAGGACCTCGAAACTGCCGAGACGATCCTCATCATTGGCCAGAATCCGGGCACGAATCACCCGCGCATGCTGAGCTCGCTTCAACGTGCCGTCGAGGCCGGTGTGGAGATCATCGCCATCAATCCCATGAAGGAGGCGGGGCTCACCGGCTTCATGCATCCGCAGCAGGTCAAAGGCGTGCTCGGCATGGCCACGCCGCTCGCGAAGCAGTTCATGCAGGTGCGGGCGAATGGCGATCAGGCGCTGCTCAAAGGCATCGCGAAGACCTTGGTCGAGGATGGCAGCATTGATCGTGAGTTCATTTCCACGCACACGCTCGGTTTTGCCGATTACGAGGCGCATCTGCGGTCGCTCGAATGGCCGGAACTGGAACGCGTGAGCGGCATTTCGCGTAACGAGATCGAAAAGGCCGCGCGTCAATGCGCCCGCGGCTCGCGCAAGGTCATCACCTGCTGGGCGATGGGCCTCACACAACACAAGAACGCCGTCGCCACCATCCAGGAGGTGGTGAACATCCACCTGCTGCTCGGTGCCATCGGTCGCGAAAGCGCCGGCCTCTGCCCCGTGCGCGGCCACAGCAATGTGCAGGGCGATCGCACGATGGGCGTGTTTGAGAAAATGCCCGCGTGGTTCCACGACAACCTCGACCGCGAGTTCGCTTTCCAATCGCCGCGTCATCACGGCTACGACACCGTCGCGGCCATCAAAGCGATGCACGAAGGCCGCGCGAAGGTGTTTTATGCGCTCGGTGGCAATTTCCTCCAGGCCACGCCAGACACCGAATACACCGCTGACGCCCTGCGCCGTTGCTCGCTCACCGTTCACATCTGCACGAAGCTCAATCGCAGCCACGTCATCACCGGCCGCACCGGCCTGATCCTGCCCTGCCTAGGCCGCAGCGAGCGGGATCTCGATGAAAAAGGCGATCCGCAGTTCCTCACCGTCGAAAACAGCATGAGCGTGGTCCACGCCTCGCATGGCAAGCTCGATCCTGCCTCGCCGTACCTGCTTTCGGAGCCGCAAATCATCGCCCGCACCGCCGCAGCCACGCTAAAGGGCCGCACGAGCGTGCCCTGGCTGGACCTTGGCCGCGACTATGACCTCATTCGCGACCGCATCGAGCGTGTCGTGCCCGGCTTCGAGGACTTCAATCAACGCGTGCGGCAGCCCGGCGGCTTTTACCTTCCCAACAACGCGCGTGACCTGAAATGGGACACCGCCACCGGAAAGGCGAACTTTGCCACCCATGCGCTCTCCTGCGTGCAACCTGCGGAGGGCCAGCTCGTGCTCCAGACCTTCCGCAGCCATGATCAGTTCAACACGACCGTTTACGGCCTGAACGACCGCTATCGCGGCATCGGCAACGAACGCCGCGTGGTCTTCATGAATCCGCAGGACATGAAAAAACGCGGCCTCAGCCCCCTGCAGGCCGTGGACATGGTCAGCGAGCATTCTGGCCAGACTCGCGTGGTCCGACGTTTCCTCGCCGTGCCCTACGACATGCCCGCCGGCAGTGCCGCCGCCTACTTTCCGGAGGCCAATGTGCTCGTGCCCATCGACAGCTTTGCCGATGTGAGCCTCACCCCGACCTCCAAAAGCGTGCTGATCCGCGTGACGGCATCCGCAGACTGAAGAGATGGGTCGAATGGCGTCACTCCTTGCTCGCGGCTTGGCGCGTGCTAGAGGCAGCTTTCTACTTTCTCCAACCTCATGACACTCACCGGCTCCCACCTCATTGCAGGACGCGAATCCGCTCCTCACGGACACTTTTATCATGGCGTGAATCCCGCCACCTCCGCCAAGCTGGAGCCTGCGTATGCGGATGCGACCTCGGATGAAGCTGATGAGGCTCTGGCAGCGGCAGAGGGTGCTTTTGATGCGCTGCGCCTTGCCAAACCGGAGACGCGGGCGGCTTTGCTTGATGCCATCGCTGATGAAATTATGGCGCTGGGAGATCCGCTGCTGGAGCGTGCGCATGCCGAAACCGGCCTCCCGATGGCTCGTGTCACCGGTGAACGCGGTCGCGCCGTGGGCCAGTGCAAGCTGTTTGCCAGCCTCATCCGCGAAGGCTCCTGGGCCGATGCCCGCATCGATCACGCCATCCCGGACCGCCAGCCGCTGCCGAAGCCGGACGTGCGCCGCGTGATGATGCCGATCGGCCCTGTCGTGGTGTTTGGAGCGTCGAATTTCCCCTTCGCCATCGGCGTGGTCGGCACGGACACGGTTTGTGCTCTCGCCGCGGGCTGCCCGGTCGTCGTCAAAGGTCATCCGGCGCATCCAGGCACCTGTGAGATGCTCGGTCGTGCGGTGGTGAGTGCCTTGCAAAAGGTCGGCCTGCCCGCGGGATGCTTCTCGCTGCTGCATGGTCGCGGCACGGAGATCGGCATGGCCTTGGTGAAACATCCGCATACGCAGGCGGTGGGCTTTACCGGCTCGCTGCGCGGTGGTCGCGCCCTGATGGACGCGGCCGCAGAGCGTTCGCACCCGATTCCTGTTTATGCCGAGATGGGCTCGATCAATCCCGTCTTCGTGCTGCCCGGTGCGCTCAAGGAACGCGCCTCGAAGATCGCTGAAGCTTATGTCGGCTCCGTGACGATGGGCGTCGGCCAGTTCTGCACGAACCCGGCCATCGTGCTCGGGCTCAAAGGCACCGAATTGAAGCAATTCGTCAGCAACGCCGCCGCGCACGCCACCAAGGTCGCTCCTCAAAGCATGCTGCATCGCGGCATTTGCGAGGCCTACGATGCAGGCACGGCCGTTTGGCGCACGATTGATGGCCTTGAGCTCGCCGGTGAATCCGAAGCCGCGGTCAATCATGACGCCACGCAGGCTGCCTGCCGCATCTTCACCACCACGCTCGATGTGCTGGAGGCAAATGAAGAGCTGCGCCGCGAGGTTTTTGGCCCCTGCTCCATCATCACCGAGTGCCCCACGCAGGAGGACATGCTGCGTTTTGCGAACAGTCTCGAAGGCCAGCTCTCCGCGATGATCCACGGCACCGAGCAGGACCTGATCGACTTCGCGCTGCTCATCCGCGTGCTCGAAAAGAAGGTCGGCCGCCTCATCTTCAACGGCTTCGCCACCGGCATCGAGGTCTGTCCTTCGATGCACCATGGCGGCCCCTATCCCGCCGCCAGCCACAGCCACTTCACCAGCATCGGCACCGCCAGCATCTACCGCTGGGTGCGCCCCGTGAGCTACCAAGGCTTCCCCGATGCCGCGCTGCCTGAGCCGCTGAAAGGCAAGAACACCCGCGGAGCCATGCGCACCGTCGATGGGGCACTCACACGCGACGACGCCTGATCTTTTCGCTGTCATGAGCACCAAAGTCCGCAAAGCCGTCATCCCTGCCGCTGGCTATGGCACCCGCTTTTTGCCCATCGCCAAGGCGGTGCCGAAGGAGATGCTGCCGCTGGTGGACAAGCCGGTGATCCAATACGTCGTCGAAGAGGCGGCGGCCTCCGGCATCACCGATGTGCTCATCGTCATCTCGCGTTCCAAGCGGGCCATTGAGGAGCATTTCCATCCGGCTCATGAACTCGAGAGCGAACTCACCGCGAAGGGCCGTACGAGTGACGTCGAAGACCTTCGTCGCCTGCAAAACCTCGCCCGCATTCATTACGTCTGGCAGCCGAAGATGGGCGGGCTGGGCGATGCCATCCTCTACGCTCGCGATCACGTCGGCGATGAACCTTTCGCGGTGCTTCTGGGGGACACCGTCGTCGCCAGCCACACCGACAAACCTGTCACGCGACAGCTCGCCGATGTCGTCGAGGCCCGCGGCGGCAGCGCCGTGGCTCTGCAACGTGTCTCGCCGGACAAAGTCAGTCGTTACGGCATCCTCGGCGGTCCCGAAGTATCTCCAGGCCTCATCAAAGCCGATGTCTTCGTCGAAAAACCCAAGGTCGAAGACGCCCCGTCGAATCTCGCGGTCAGCGCCCGCTATGTCTTGAGCCCGCGCATCTTTCATCACCTGCAAAACACGAAACCCGGCAAAGGCGGCGAACTCCAGCTCACCGATGCCATGGCCTCGCTCATGCGCGAAG
The DNA here is from genome assembly GCA_046051905.1 of Verrucomicrobiota bacterium. Taxonomy (GTDB): domain Bacteria; phylum Verrucomicrobiota; class Verrucomicrobiia; order Verrucomicrobiales; family Verrucomicrobiaceae; genus Prosthecobacter. The sequence goes on along the minus strand of JBJONJ010000032.1, from coordinate 94 downwards.
AGGCTCTTCACGGCCTCGTTTACGACGGTCAACGTCACGACATCGGCAACAAGCTCGACTTCCTCAAAGCCAACCTGCACTTCGCCCTTCAACG
>JBJONJ010000031.1:0-5233 GCA_046051905.1 Verrucomicrobiota bacterium | reverse complement strand
AAACACCTCGCGTGCATGAGGCGTGATCCTGTCTCTCAATGCGATGCCCAGCTCCGAACCACGATCCATTTCGGAAAGATGATCGGTATCAAGAATGAGCATGATCGGTTTGCTGATTTTGACGGTACTGTGCTCCCAGCCTGACGGCTTCGGCATGCAAAGGATCGCCAGCAGCCCAGCCAAACACCCGGCGCCAGTCCTTGCCACTACGTTGAGCCGCCTCCAGTGCGGCCGCACGCTTGGCAGATGCAGTGTTTGCATTCGTTTTGATCGCGGTGCTCATGTGGCAAGTCTGCTCTGCGGGCGCGAGCTATGCAATGGATAATCTTTGAGCACTTGGACCGCGGCCTTGCGGCATTCTTTGCTTGAGCCAAACGATGCGGGTCGTTTAGGCTCGCGTTCATGACTCCTCCCAGCTTCTCCCGCCGCCAGTTTGGAACTCTCGCCAGTGTCAGCGCCCTCGCCGCGATGCTGCAAACGCAGATCGAAGCTGCCGACAAGGCCGCAGGGGGTGGCAAGGTGAGGCACTCGGCGTGCAAGTGGTGCTACAAGGACATCCCGCTGGAAGACTTCTGCCTCGCCGCGAAGGAGATTGGCCTGGAGTCGGTCGAGCTGCTCGATCCGAAGGACTTTGCCACCGTGAAGAAACATGGCCTGCACTGCGCCATGGTGAGCTTTCCCACCATTGAGGGCCCGGGTGGCGTGAAGATCGGCCCGATTCCGAAGGGTTGGAACCGTGTCGAGCATCACGACTTGCTCGTGCAGGCCTACGAGCCGCTCTTGAAGACCAGCGCCGAGGCTGGCTTCAAGCAGGTCATCTGCTTCAGCGGCAATCGCGAGGGCCTGAGCGATGAGCAAGGCCTCGAAAACTGCGCCAAGGGCCTCCAGCGCCTGATTCCGCTGTGCGAGAAGCTCGGCGTCACGCTCGTGATGGAGCTGCTCAACAGCAAGGTAAACCATCCGGACTACATGTGTGACAAAAGCGCTTGGGGCGTGTCGCTCGTGAAGAAGCTCGCCTCGCCGCACTTCAAGCTGCTCTACGACATCTACCACATGCAGATCATGGAAGGCGATGTCATCGCCACGATTCAGCGTGATCACGAAGCCTTCGCTCACTACCACACCGGCGGTGTGCCTGGACGTGCCGAGATCGACGAGACGCAGGAGCTGAACTACCCCGCTATCATCAAGGCCATTCAGGAAACCGGCTACACCGGCTACCTCGGCCAGGAATTCATCCCGAAGCGGCCTGACAAGCTCGCTTCGCTCAAGCAGGCCGTGAAGATCTGCGCGGTGGGGTGAGTGTGGATTCGACTGCCAGTCGAATCCGAATGGCCAAAGGCTTCGATGGCCAATCGCATCTACCGCACTGGGAGTCGGGAAAGAGCCGCCGGAGCCCCTTGCAAGGCAGGTGAACAGCAGCCGTCGCTTGCGCGGGAGTCCTGCCACGCTAAGGCGGAGGCCCCCAACCTTTCCCCAATGCCCGCACCCTATCCCGAACAAGCTGTCGCCGTGCTTTTTAGCGGCGGTGATGCCCCCGGCATGAACGCCTTTCTCCGCGCCGTCGTCCGGCTCGGACTCAATCGTGAGAAAATAGCCGTACTCGGCGTGCGCGACGGTTACCGCGGCCTCGTCCGCACCGCCCGTGCCGTCAATGGCGATGCCGAGGCGCTGGTCCGGCTGAAAAACACCATCGCCAGCCATCCAGGCCGCGCCGGTCTCATCAATGACCAGCTCGATCTCATCCAGATGGATCATGCGAGCGTCAGCGGCATCATGGGCAAGGGCGGCACCATCCTCGGCTCCGCCCGCTGCCTGGAATTTCATGACAAGGAGGTGCGTGCCAAGGTGATCCGCCTGCTCAAGCAGCTCAACGTCCGCGCCCTCGTGGTGGTGGGTGGTGATGGCTCGCTCACGGGTGCCCGCTTGCTGGCCGATGAGAGTGATCTGCGCATCATCGGCATCCCGGCCACGATCGACAACGACCTTCAATTCACCGACATGGCGCTCGGCGTGGACACCGCGGTGAACACGCTGGTGTGGGCGGTGGATCATTTCATTGATACCGCCCGCAGTCATCGCCGCGTGATGGTGCTGGAAACGATGGGCCGCGAGAGCGGTGACCTCGCCCGCATGGCCGGCCTGGCCTCCGGTGCGGAGATGATCATCACGCCGGAGCCCGGCGCCCTGACCGGCGTGGCGATGGAAAAGCTCGCGGCGAAGATCGAGGGCGCGATGACTCGCGGTCGCGGCCATGCCATCGTGCTGGTGGCCGAGGGCGTGCAGTTTGACCCGCCGCAGAAGCGCAACCGCGCCTACGTGCTCATGGATGCCTTCCAGCAGTATTTCCAGCGTGCGGGTGCTCCCTTCCCGGATCTCGAGGTGCGTCCCTCGGTTCTCGGCCATCTTCAGCGCGGCGGTCATACCACGCCGCAGGATTGCATCCTCGCCGCCCGCTTTGCCGACTGCGCCTGGAAGTGCATTCAAAAGGCGGACGGCGGCAGCGGCATCACCGCGCTGCGCAAGAACGTCGTCGAGATCGTCCCCTATGGCGAGCCGGACATGCCCGAGCGGGCGGTCTTCTCCCAAGAAATGGACCAACTCCACGACGACCTCAGCTCGTGGTAATCGCGCATCCATGAAAACGTTCCTCTGTCTGCTCCTCTCCGTCGCAGTCGACTTTGCCGCAGATACGGAGGCCTTGCAAAAGCTCGGTGCCAAGGTCTCCGAGACCGCCGGAGTCGTCACGCAGGTGAATGTGAAGTGTGACGCCTTCACGGAGGCGGATTTCAAAACGCTCGGCAGCTTCACGACGATCAAAGACCTCACGATCAGTGGCAAAACGATCACCGACAGCACGCTGGCGCTGCTGACCGGGCTCACGGAGCTGGAGAGATTCAGCAGCGATGGCATCCAGCTCACGGATGCGGGCTTTCGGCACTTCGCGGCGTTTCAGAAGCTGAAGTCGATCTCGTTTTTTCATCCGGCGTTTCGCTCGAAGGAGTTCACGGGCAGCGGCCTCGCGGCGTTGAAAGCATTGCCGAAGCTGGAGCGGCTGACGTTTGCTGGATCGACGGCTGGGGATGCAGCGATGGAGGCGATCGGGCAGATCACGCAGTTGAAGGAATTCCGCACTTGGCACACGGCGCAGACGCAGGCGGGGAATGCGCACCTGTTGAAGCTCACGGGCCTCACCGGGCTGCGAATCGGCCAGCGGCTGCCGGAGTGGGGGAAGGACTCGCCGGTCAGTTTCGATGAATCGACGCTGGAGACGATCTCTCAGCTCAAAGCGCTGGAATCGCTCGAACTGACCGAAGCGCGGCTCAGTGCGAAAATCATCCCGCAGCTCGTGGCATTGCCCAAACTGAGCAAACTCAAGATCGAGACCGTGGACATCTCCGCTGCTGATGTGGAGGCGATCAAAGCGGCGCTGCCGAACTGCCAACTGGACTTCAAGCCGATGACGGATGCGGAGAAGGAGTCTTTGTTGGTGAAGAAGCTGCGGCTTTGAGGTTAGGCCGGCTCTCAAAAGCTTAGGTGTGCCATCAGGAATACACTTGCGTCCGGCTGCTAGATTCGGGCACGCTGCCTTGTTTTAGAGTCGTCCGAAGCGACCGGGCAAGCCGCAGGCTGAGAAGTGTCGCGCAACCAACCACTCTGGCAGCTCCATGTTTTACCGACTAGTCACCGGCATATTCTGCATGACCATCACCGGCGTTTCTTTGCGAGGTGCCACGCTCGTGTGGAATGGCGGCGGGGCGGATGACAACTGGTCCACGGCGGGAAACTGGACGGGCGTGGCTTTCACCGCGGGCGACATCTTGCAGTTCGGTGGTGGCACGCGGCTGACGCCAGTGAACAATCTGGCAGCGGATACGCTGGTGGGCGGCATCGACTTCACGAACAACACCCTGACATCGACGGCGGCCTTCACGTTGAGCGGCAGCCGGATTACTCTGGGGGGAAACATCACCACGTTGGCCGCGGCGAGCACGAGCTTTAACGCGACGATCAATGACCAGATCAATCTGGACCTGCTGCTCAATGGCACGCGCACGATCACGGTGAACAACAATGGGGACAAGACACACAACCTGACGATCAACGGCGTGGTCAGTGATGGGGGTGGCGGTTTCGGCCTGACGACGGCAGGCGGGGCGAGGCTGACGCTGGCCGCTGCGAATAGCTATAGCGGTGTGACGACGCTGGGTGGCACGGCGGTGGTGGTGCTGAACAATGCGAACGCGCTTCCTGGCGGCACGGCGACAGCGGGCGGGACGAGCGGGCTGACTTTTGCCGGCGGCACCCTGGGGTTGGGGTCGGGTGATTTCACGCGAGGACTCGGCACGGGGGCCCATCAGGTGCAGTGGACGGGTGCGGGAGGTTTTGCAGCTTTTGATGCAAACCGCGTGGTGAACATCGGAGGCAGTGGTGCCACGGTGACGTGGAATGTGGGCGGCTTTGTGCCCACCAACAGCGCTTTGATCTTTGGCTACGGAAACGGGGCGGATACGCAGGATTCCACGCACACCCTCGATTTCCAAAACCCGGTGGATCTGAATGGCGGCACGCGAACGGTCACGGTGAATGATGGAAATGGAACGACGAATGCGCTGATCGATGCGGTGATGAGCGGCGGCATCATCAATAGCACTGGCACGGGGGCGCTGACAAAGAACGGCAGTGGCACGCTGAGCCTGACGGCGGCGGGCACTTACACCGGCCAGACGTATGCGAATGGAGGTGTGCTGCTGCTCAACCACGCGAATGCGCTGCCGGGCGGTGTCGGCACGACGGGCGGCACGAGCAATTTGCGAATCGGTGGGAATGGCTTGGTCGGTCTGGGCACAGGTGACTTCACGCGGGCGCTTGGCACCGGCGTGACGCAGGTGCAGTGGACGGGAGCTGGAGGTTTCGCGGCCTACAATGCGGATCGCGTGGTGAATCTGGGCGGTGCGGGAGCCACCGTGACCTGGGCAACGGGTAGCTTTGTGCCCAACGCATCGTCTTTATACCTCGGAGCGAATTCCGCGACGCACACGGTGGATTTCCAGAACCCCATCGACCTCGGTTCGGCGGTGCGCACGGTGGAGATCACCAATGCCACCGCCGTAGCCGTGGATGCCGTCATCAGTGGTGCCATCAGCGGCACGGGGGGCCTCTCGAAGAATGGCGATGGCACGCTGGCCTTGACGGCCACGAACAGCAGCTACACCGGCCAGACGAATCTCAC
>JBJONJ010000030.1:0-4144 GCA_046051905.1 Verrucomicrobiota bacterium | reverse complement strand
CGCGGAGGGAGATGGACTTGCCACCGCGGCGTTTGCTCTCTTCCGCGGCTTCCATGAAAGCGTAAATCTCCAGCGTGTCCTTGGCGGAGACGGGCGGTTGCTTCGTTTGGAAGAATTTGATGATCTCGCGCAGCATCGGCGTGTAGTCGCCCTCGCTCTTCTGCTCGGTGACGGCATTTTTGCCGAAGCGGATGACCTTGTAGGCCTTCGCACCTTCATGAATGGCATGCAGCGTGCCCACGCGACCACCTTGCCACAGGCCGGTGACAATGGATGCAGCAGGCGTGGTGACTCGGCTTACCGACACGCAGCCGGTGCCCATGACGGTAAAGAGAGCCTCCGAAGGATGAATGCCATAGAAAAAGAGGTCTGGATGATGCGCGAGGATGTGGGCCGGGCCATACGAGATGGCACCTGCGGGCGCTTCCTTCTCCGCGTTCGCCACGTCGAGCACGCCAGGATACCAGCGGATGGCCGAGGCGCTGAAAACGGGCACCTTCGCAGCTTCGGAAAGCTTGTAGATATCGACCGCGTCCTTCAGCGAGGCGGCCACGGGCTTGTCCATGAACACCGGTTTGCCGAAGGACAGGATCTGCTTCATCTGCTCGAGCCGCGGACGGCCATCCAGCGTGAGCAGCAGGATGGCATCCACGTTTTTGCACACGTCCTCGATGCTGCTGGCGATGCGCACGCCGAACTTGTCCCGCACGATGGCGGTGAAGCCATCCACGCGGCTGCGGCTTTCCTCGATGTCCGCGCTCGGCGTGGGAAACGCGGCCACCACGCGGCCGCCGGGCACATGGTTGGGGTTCGCGGTGTCATTCAGACGGAGTGTGAACTGCTCCGCGTGGGAGGTGTCGAGCCCGATGATGCCGATGCGCAGGTTTTCAGCCATGAGAGGTAGCGTGAACAACAAGAAGAAAACGCCGCTCAAGCACCATGAGGCTGCTCTGGCATGTATTCGTGTCATCCGTCGTGATCCGTGAAAATCGGTGGTTGGCTGTCGGCGGGCGTCAAAGGCTTACTTGACCTCTTTCGCATACTTCTCGAACGCCTCCGCGATCTTGCCGGCCTTCTCATCACCTTTGTGGAAGATGAAGCGGTGACGCAGCTTGATGCGCTCGTCCTGCTTGAGTGTCATCGCGCCGGTTTCAGGCTGCACTTTGAGGGAGGAAAGACCGAAGGGATTCGCGGTGAAGAGGCCGTAGGTGCGTGCGTGCCAGGGCGTGGGATGACGGAAGCTGGAAGGATGATTCAGCATGGCGATGCCATGGTGCTCACCATCGACGGGACCGTTGAAATCGCACCACGTGGCACGCTTGCCCCAGGCATCGGCGTCCTTGTCGCCATTCGCGTTGATGATCACGCCACCTTCTTTGGCGTCCACGCTCATGCTATGCGGCACGCGGATGCTGAGACCGGCGTCTTTTTCGTCCCCCACCTCAATGTCGCCATGAGAAGCGATGAGATCGATATCCACATCAATGATGCGCGTTTCACCCTCGACCATGAAGGTCATGACACGCTTCTCGGCGATGGTCTTCTTGCCTTCGGAGGTCACGTAGTCCGCGAAAGCCTCGATGACCGCCGTGGAGCCGCCTTTGAGCGTGCCAAAGCGGGAATGCTTGATGCTGCCGAGCAGGGCGAGAGACTCGGGCTTAGACTTTTCACCATAGGTGGCCTTCTCCGCCCAGGTGTTCGATCCGCCGATGCTCTGGTGACCAAAACACAGGCCGCGATGATGCGGATGGTCCTGCTTTTCGCCGGGGACGTTTTGCATCGGATAGGCACGCGTCATCGACTTGCCGTTGGAATTATAGATCGGCCACAGGTAGGGCTTATTGGCCTGATCGACGACGTATTCGGCGAAGGCCAGCCCATTCACCTTCACGACGGCACCGCCGGTAGGCGTCTCCGTGACGGTGAACTCGGCGGCGAGGGCCTGGAAACTGAAAACAAGGGTGGTGGCGAGCAGCGAGGCGATTTTCATGGTCCTGCCAGAACGCATGCGCCGCATGAATTCTTCGTCCAGTGGTAACTTTGGGGATCAGCCTGACTCTTTAGGAAGCCACGGAATGGCGGCTGTTTGCCAGTGGACTCATTCGTAGATCCGCCAACAAGACAGGCCACCAAGCCGCCTAGCTGGTTGAGCTGGAATCGATTTGCTCGATGTCTGCTTTTGCACCTCCTGCACTCTCCGCGCGGCGGGCAGCTCTCCCAGTTTACTTTTCAGCGCACGGGTCAGCCTCTCGTCGGGATCGAGCTCTTGACGCTAGCTGGGCAGGTGATTCACACGATCTTCTCCTGATTCTGCTCCAACCACGCTTTGATTTTCTTGGGGGTGGGGGGCTGCTCGCAAGCCGTTCTCAATGGCTTCCAAGGTTTGGCCCTGCACCTCAAACAGCCGTCCATCGAAGGCACCCCGTGAGGATGTAAATCTTTTTGGCAATCCATTCTGCAGGTTCCTGCTCTGTCACACGCCCAGCCTGGGCATGCCTTTGCCGCAACGATCTCTTTTTGCCATATGACCAAAGTTGCGACTCGCCGCCGCAGGAAGCTAGTCTGAATACCGGAACGTGAAGCTGGACATTCCACCGCCTCGCGCTCCATTCAAGCTCTGCCAAGCCATGAAGCACCTCGCCTCCTTCCTTTTCCTCTGCGCAGCCATGTGGTCGCCCGCCCAGGACGCCGCGCCCGCCGCGGAGCGCACCACCATCGAGTTCAAGGACGGCGACAAGCTGGTGCTGCTGGGCAACACTGTCTTCGAGCGTGAGCAGCGCTATGGCTCCTTCGAGCCGCGCCTCGCCCTGGCCCTCGGCGACACTAAGGTCAGCGTGCGCAATCTCGCCTGGAGCGGCGACACCGTCTTTGGCCATGCCCGCTCTTACTTCGGCCCTCCGGAAGAGGGACTTCAACGCCTCTCGGGGAACCTCGACATGCTGAAGCCGACGGTCGTTATGCTGTGCTACGGTTCCGAGCTGGCTTTTGAGCGCCTGAACGGCCTGCCCGACTTCCTCACCGGTTACCGCAGTCTCGTTGATCTCATCCGCGCCAAATCCCCCGGCGTGCGTATCGTCGTCGTGGCCCCGCCGCCGCTCGAAACGCTCGCTTCGCCGCTGCCAGATCTCTCCACAGAAAACAAAAACCTCTCCAGCCTGCGCGATGCGCTGCGGAAGTTCGCGATGATGCAAAATGCCTTCTTTGTGGACTGGTTTGAGCTCATGGGCGGCATCCCCAAGCCTGGCCTCGCCTCCAAACCGCTCACGGAAAACGGCGTGCACTACACGCAGGAAGGATACGAAAAGCTCGCCACGAAGCTCGTCGAAGGCCTCGGGCTCAGAGTTCCTGAAGCGCCCTCCCCTGCTCTCGAAAATCTCCGCCGCGCCGTCATCGCCAAGGACACCCTTTTCTTCAACCGCTGGCGTCCGCAGAACGAGACCTACCTCTTCGGCTTTCGCAAACATGAGCAGGGCCAAAATGCCAAGGAGATCCCCATGTTCGACCCGCTCATCGCCGAGGGCGACAGCACGATCCAGAAGCTGAAGAGCGAGGCTCTCTCGCAGGCCCGCCGCCCTTGATCGGGTTCACGGCTGGCCAGTTTGAGCCAGCACCTTGTCACGCAGGGCTTTGGCAAAGGTCACCGCATCCAGCGGCGACGATGGCAGAGCGGGCGTCTCGATGGCGGTGCCAAGCGCTTTGAGCCCCCAAACCTCCTCCAGACGCTCCGGCATCGGCCCGAGCACATGGAGGAACTTCACGCGATCGCCTTCCCCACGCAGCCGCTCGGCCATCTTTTCCACCGCGCCCGGCACGCGTGGCAGCGTGGCAAAACGCAGCGTGCGCAGCATCGGCTGGCCGGTGACCTCATGGGCGATGGAAAGCAGCGTGGCGAGTCCCAGCGCGGCGGACTCCTCACCCGCGCCATACGGCACGAGGATCATTGTCAAATCGTAGGGCATCTGCTTGCCAGCGAGCTCCGCATCGACATTTGCGCACTCGGCAGCGCCTGATTGGTAGCGATCACGACGCACCGTGTAGCCCATGTTTTCCTCGCCCATCGTGGATTGCAGGTAGCCGGGCACGGCTAGCAACGCATTCGGCTGCTTGAGGACCTCACGCAGCACGTTCGCGTGCTTCTCGATGC
>JBJONJ010000029.1:0-2602 GCA_046051905.1 Verrucomicrobiota bacterium | reverse complement strand
CGGTCGAGAAACTCTGGTGCGGCTGCCCCTTCGTGCGGGCGAGCATCCACAGCCTTCCGTCCTTCAATTCCACTATCATATGCTCGTCGTACTCCCAATCTGGGAACTGCAAATGGCCGCGCTCCTTCCACGACGCGCCTTCGTCGGTCGATTCCAAAACGCGGCACGTCTTTTGATGCCAGTCCGAAACGGGTAGCAGCCACGAGCCATCCTTGAGCACCGTCGGTTTGTTCAGTGTGCAACCTTCCGCAAACATCACCGGCTCGCCCCACACCGGCTCCGCCGCATCGGGATCATCGCAGCGCATGAACCAGTTTGTGATGCGCTTCTGCGGATCACCGAGCTGCTGATCGAAAAAGAGCCACAAGCGCCCCTTCGGGTCCGTCCAAAGGTTCCCCACCAGCGCCCCGCTGATCTTTTGCGCCGCCTCCATCCGCGCTCCGACCGCCACGCGTGGTTTCGACCACGTCGCACCATCGTCATCACTCGTCGCCAGCAGGAAATACCCATCCGGCTTGTCTCCGGTGCCCGTCCAGCAGCCCCAGATCCGCCCCTTCGCCGTGCGATCCATCCCGATGATCATTGCACCGCTGCGTGCGTCGTCCTGAAACTCCGCGCCGGGGTTCAGGCGAACGGCGGGCGTTAAGAGATCGGACTTGGTGGGTGCCGTCTGCGCGCGCAGCGACGTGGTGGCAAACAAAGCAAGGCAGCAGGCATGAAGAAGCATAGGCATGCGAGGATAAACGTCCGGCGCACCCAGTCCTCGCAGGGCGAGAGGGCAAAGTGAGGGTTATGATAACCCCGGCTTACGGTCGGTTTAATGAACCTGGGTAGGCAAGGGCAGGGGAACAATCAGGCGGTAAAAGGTCCGATCAGGCAAGAGATGCCGAGGATGATTTTGCAGCGGTTATAGTCCATGGTCATGAGGCCACGTATTCGACATCACGACTGACCCTCACAGCGGGCTGAGGCATGACTTCACCCAGCTGCCCACGAGGCAGGGCTTCATCGCGAATGATACCGCCCAGCTAGGCATGGAGCTGCTCTTCGTTTCACCATGACAAACACCGACCCAAGAGAGGTCTGGTCGATAAACGACGTATCGCCGATCGTCCTCGGACCAGTGGACGAAGCGATGGTATCGATCAGCGACTTTCATGGCGGAGTTAAACCACTTATTGCCTGATTGTGCGATGGCTTGGGCAACCTGCTTCTCGTGATAGCGTGGAGCATCAACACCTTCGCCACGGCTGATCGAGATGACTCTTAGCCACCTGGGATGCTTGAACTGGCGCTGCGTTCTTTTTCCACCTGTCCAAGAAAAAAGCCCGCCAGCTTCAAATCAGAGATCAGCTGGCGGACTTTGCTCGGTATGACCGTTTAGAAGTTTGGATCACACATGAATCGGATGTCCCTTGGCCACTTCGGTGGCCTCTTTGACCATTTCGCTGAGCGTCGGATGAGCGTGGATGGTGGCCTCGATTTCGTCCCAGGTGGCTTCGAGGTTCATGGCGAGGCCGATTTCGGCGATCATCTCGGTGCTTTCGCTGCCGATGATGTGGGCGCCGATGATTTCACCGTGCGGCTCGCCGTAGAGGATCTTGACGAAGCCTTCGGGCTCCGCGGCGGCGAGGGCCTTGCCGCTGGCGACATACGGGAACTTGCCGACCTTGAATTTGAGGCCCTTTTCCTTCGCGGCACGTTCGGTGAGGCCGATGCTGGCCACCTGCGGATGGCAGTAGGTGCAACCAGGGAAAACGCCGACTTTCTTCGGCTTGTGCTTGGTGAACATGCCTTCGACGGCCTGCACGGCCTCATAGCTGGCGACGTGGGCAAGCCAGGGCGGCCCGATGATGTCGCCCGCGCCGTAGATGCCTTTGACGGAGGTTTCATAGCGGTCGTTGGTGTCGAGCCAGCCGCGGTCGGTGAGCTTCAATTCGATGCCGCCGGGCAGCACGGGGGCCACGCCGATGGCGACGAGGGCCACATCGGCTTCAAGGGTCTCGGTGGAAGCGCCTTCGACGGTGATTTTCACGCTCTTGCCGTCTTCGGAGGTGCCGGTGACCTTGGTGTTGGTGAGGATGCGGATGCCTGCCTTGGTGAGGCTCTTTTCCAAGGTCTGGCTGACTTCGGTGTCTTCGACGGGAAGGATGTTCGGCATCATTTCGACGACGGTTACCTTGGTGCCGTAGGCATTGAAGAAGTAGGCGAACTCAATGCCGATGGCTCCCGCGCCGATGACGATGACGCTCTTCGGCTGCGTGGCCATGGTCATGGCTTCCTTGCTGCCGATGACGGTGGTTCCGTTGAAGGGGAAACCGGGCATCGGGCGGCTCTTCGCGCCGGTGGCGATGAGGATGTTCGCGGCGCCGTGAGTCTCCTTTTTGCCGTCCGCGGCGGTGACTTCGACTTTGCCAGCGGCGGGGATGCTGGCGGTGCCCTTGAGGTAATCGACCTTGTTCTTCTTGAAGAGGAATTCGATGCCCTTGTTGAGCTTGTCGCTCACGCCACGGCTGCGGCCGATCACTTTGCTCCAGTCATACTCGATGCTGCCGATCTTGAGGCCAAACTCCTCCGCGCGGTGCGTCAGCGTGTGATACAG